>JAFYOG010000041.1 GCA_017560285.1 Clostridia bacterium | reverse complement strand
GTGGGTCTGTTGCTTACTTTGGTTGCAAGCGCCGCATCCGTGCTGTTCATTATGCGCTATGATCCGCTAAAGATCCTGGCGAACAGAGACTAAGAAAGGAGCGAAAGAATATGTCTGTATTATCCCTTCAAAACATCAGTTATTCTTACGGAAGAACACCTGTATTAAAGGATATTTCCTACGAATTTGAAAAAGGCAAGATGTACTGTATCATCGGTAAATCCGGTGCAGGTAAAACCACACTTCTTTCCTTGCTTTCGGGCCTTGCAAAGCCGACCGCAGGTGACATCATCTATGACGGCAAAAACGTTGCCAAGATCGATAAGTATACCTTCCGTTCAAGATATATCGGTGTTGTGTTTCAAAGCTTTAATCTGATAACCAAGTATACAGCACTTGAGAATGTTGTTCTTTCTATGGATGTGTCGGGTGCGAAGATCAAAAACAAAAAGCAAAAGGCATTAGAACTTCTTGAAAGCGTCGGTCTTGACGAGGATGAAGCAAACCGCCGTGTGCTGAAGCTTTCGGGCGGTCAGCAGCAGAGAGTTGCCATTGCCCGTGCCCTTTCTTATGACCCCGATATTATTCTTGCAGACGAGCCTACTGGTAACCTTGACCGTGATACGCAGAAAGAGATTATGGATATTTTCCGCGATCTTACCGATCAAGGCAAATGCGTGATCCTTGTCAGCCACTCCCCCGATGTTGCCTCTATGTGCGATGAGCGCTATGAGCTGACGAAAATTTCTGCTAAGGACAAGAAAAAATAATACAAGGAGGAACGCAATGACAACAAAGATCATTTCTTTTACTTGCATTATTTGTCTGCTGTGCTGTTTTTCCTTTGCCTTGACTGCGTGTCAATCTGAGCAAACGCCTGGTGTTGTGGATGCGGAAATCAACGACAGCGGTGAATTGATTCTGATTTATCAAGATGGTACAGAGCAAAACTTAGGTGTGGTTGTAGGCAAAGACGGCAGTGACGGTGTCAACGGAGAAGACGGTGCGCTTGTGATAGATGGTTATGAAAGTTTCATTTCCGCGGCCAGTGCCAAGGGCTTACGGAGTGCGGTCAGTATTGTTTGCAACTTTAAGGCAACCGTTCAGCAAGGCGGATGGCGGCCCGGTTATGGCAGTACGACCACAAAAGAGTATTCTTCTGCCGGCTCCGGTGTCATCTATCAGTTAGACAAGAATGAGGGTGATGCATTTATCATCACCAACTATCACGTGGTATATGACGCAAGCAGCAATACAAAAAACGGTATCAGTGATGACATTAGTGTTTATCTCTACGGCTCTGCCACAGAGGAAAGAGCAATCAAAGCAACCTATGTGGGTGGCTCGATTTACTATGATATTGCAGTGCTTCGTGTTGAAGACAGCGAATTGCTGAAGGATACGAATGTGTCTCAAATCGAAATCTCGGACTCCGATAAAGTAGTAGTAGGTGACAGCGCAATTGCCATTGGCAATGCCAAAGGCTACGGTATTTCGGTATCCTCCGGTATTGTCAGTGTGGATTCGGAATACATAACTATGACTGCAGCAGATAACAGAACCGAGGTTTCCTTCCGCGTTATGCGTGTGGATGCCGCCGTTAATTCGGGAAACAGCGGCGGTGGTTTGTTTGACGGTCAAGGCAAATTGATTGGCATCGTCAATGCAAAGATCGTTGATGAAGGTGTGGAAAACATCGGCTATGCCATTCCGTCCAACGTTGCCGTATCCATCGCAAATAACATTATCGATTACTGCTATGGAACGGACATGGAACGAGTACAGCGGGCATTGATCGGAATTACGGTGAATGCCACCGATTCCAAGGCTGTGTACGACACAGAAACAGGGCGCATCAGCATACAGGAAACTGTGTCTGTCTATGAGGTCAGCAAAGGCTCTCTTGCCGACGATGTGCTGCAGAAGGGCGATGTGTTGCTATCAGCAACTGTGAACGGCGAAAAGACCGATATCACCCGTCAGTATCATATTATAGACATGATGCTTGACATACGTGTCGGTGATGTTGTGGCACTTGAAATTCTTCGGGGTAACGAGAAGAGTACCGTTCAAATCACAATCACAGAAGATTGCCTTACCGCTTACTAATTTATCAAAATTTCATAACACACTATAACACAGCCCGTCCGACATTATTGTCGGACGGGCTTTTGCGTTGTGTTGAAGCTTGCCCGGCAGTCCTTGACTTTTTATAAAAAACACCGGACTTGCCGGTGTTTTTATTAGCATTTTTTGCGGTATTACTTTATGTTTTTACAACGAATTTTTAATACTTTCTTTGGCTTTGGACATAATCGAATTAACATCTGCGCCCTTGATATCTAAACCCTGTGCACTAATAAATTTTACGTCTTTTATTCCGTAAAACGATCTTGCCAACGCGGCAACGTATTCGTAACCGAAGTTATGAATAATAGGACCGCCCGAGGTAGTAATATAAATTATATTTTGCGCCTTGCACAACCCCTTTGGGATTCCGTTATCGCCGTAAACAAAGGTCAAGCCGTTTACGGTAATCGATTCGAAATAGCTTTTAATTACTGCAGGAAACATAAGGTCCCAATAAGGAGCCGCAACAACGATTGTGTCTGCGCTTGAAAACTGTTTTGCAAGATCAAACGATTTATTTGTATAATCTTTGTTTTGGCTTGCAGTTGCTCTTAATTCGATGCCGGCGGTATCAAGCGGCGAAAGCGGGATTTTATATAAATCTACGGTTTCCCTATCGCCGGAAAGAAAAGACATAGCATATTCTGCAAGCTCTAAAGTGCGGGAATTTTCTCTTGCACATCCGTTAACGAAAAGTATTTTTGGCATAACCTATTCCCTTTCGGATAATTAAAATATCAACGTATCTACTTTATTAAGCAACACTGCAAGCATTTCCTTGCATCTTGCGATTTTTGCGGGACTGTCTGCTTCGTTAGGGCGACGAATAGCACGGCGAAGCATACGGGTATAACCTATTATCATTGCCTTTTCGGCTACGCTTTGGCATACTGCTTCATCATCGGTGCCAAGATACATCTTAAGTGCCATATTCCAAAAACGCTCGGCGGTTTCGAAGCTGTAACCCATAAAATCCATTACGTTCTGATGGTCCAGCTCGGAATAGCCTATAAATGCGTTGAACATAGAACCAAGCTCGAACACAGGATGGCCCATACACAAGGTATCCATATCGATAAGCAGCGGTTCGCCATCCTGAACCATAATATTGTTGGTGTGATAATCGCCGTGCAAAAGTGTGTTTTGTTTAGGAACCGATTCGATTAAGGAACGAAGCTTTTCCGCTTGGTCTGAGGGTATATGTTTGGAAACAAAATCTGCCCAAGAAAGAGCGATTTCTTTCATATCGAGGACTTCCCCATCCTCTACTTTAGTTGCGTGGATATCTTTAAGCATATCTACGTAATATTTTACTGCAGTAGATAGGTCGTTAGGATTACTGCGAATAATCTTTGTTATGCTTGTAGCGTTTAAAAGCTCTGTAACAGTACCGTAGCCGTCGCCAACACGAACGATGCCGTAAGGAATGGCGGTATTAATACCCAAAACAAAGGCGCGTCTTGCGTTCTCGCGCTCCTGCTTAATTTCGGGTAAGGCGTCTCTTGCAAAATATGTTTTTATAATTGTTTCGTCATCATAACGGTACACAGCACCGTTTGCGCCCTTTGCAATGAACTCGCAGCCCTCTACACTCATACGAGGATATGCTTTTTCGACAGTAAGCATATCGGTAAAACCGGTCATTTCGAAGATTTCGTAAATGCTTGCTGCTGCGTTGATTATCGCAAGCTTGGGTTCTTCTTTTCTTAATCTTAACACCAAGCGCAAGCCGGCGGAAGAAATATATTCTAATTTATCTGCATCTATAACCGTATGCTTGGACGGATTATCTTTTTTTATGTTATTAATTTGTTCCTCTGCCGATGACGCATTTGAAGCATCTATTCTTCCTTCTATGGCTATGTACAAAATATTTTTGTCAACACGATAGGTAATATTCATTATTTATACTTCCTTTCCAAATACAAGTTCTGTGAGTGTTTTATATTCTAACCATGCCGAGGTATAGGATAAGCGATCGGTTAAATCTACGATAGAACGGTAATACCAAGCCTGCTCGGCTACGTTCTTTTGGTTAAACCGTTGCCACATTGCCACACCCTCTACCTTATAATCGCGGTAAAGGGACCGCATATTGGCGAGCTTATCGCCCAACCAAACCATAAGAACACCTATATCGTCGGTGTTTTTTAAAACCAATAAAGATTCTTCTTTACGAATACGCCAGGTTTCTGCGGGGGGCAAATCGGCACGCTTATCTTCGGTTTCGGATGCTACAAGCTCTTTTACACGAGAGCCGAATCGTAATTCTATTTCCTCGATAGTAACGTTTGCGTCCTCAACAACATCGTGTAAAGCTGCTGCGGCGATTATATTTTGGTCATCTGTTAAGGTGCCAACTATAACCGCAGCTTCCATTGGGTGCAATATGTACGGTGAATTGCTTTGCTTGCGCCGCATACCGTCGTGGGCTTTTACTGCAAAGGCAATAGCCTCGCTTACAAGTTCCATATTATTTAACCTGCAACGCTAACTTGGTAAGGCTCGCAGGATTCCTCCGTTATTTATTTTAATTAATCTGTGATTTTATTTTGATTGGTTTAGTTTTCGATTGTGAAAATATCTGCAAAGCCGGTCATTTCGAACACGTCCATAACCGAAACGCATACGTTAATTAACTTCATAGTGCCGATCTTTTGCATTTTCTTCTGCGCGGCAAGGAGCACACGCAACCCTGCGCTGGAGATGTATTCCATTCCCTTTACGTCGATAACAAGATTTTGCGTATCGCCAATATCTTCGTTAATGGTTTTATCCAATGCAGGTGCGGTAATTGTATCGAGCCTACCTGCGATTTCTATAACGGTTTCTGTGGGATTTTTCTTTATTTCGATTGTCATAGCTATTAATTTCCTTTATATTTTTTTGGTCATAATTAAAACGTTTTCGTCATTTTCGTAAGCATAGGCAACGGTATCCATTGTCTTCTTTGTGATAAATATTCCCAAGCCACCGATTTCCCGTTCATCAGCAGGAAGCGTAATGTTCGGGTCTGCCTTTTTAAGGGGGTTGAAGGGGATTCCCTTATCTCGCATACAGAAGGTAACGACACGGCTTGATTCATTAAACGATACGGAAAGGTTCATATCGCCTATACATTCAGGATATGCATAATTTGCAACGTTGACGAACAGTTCCTCGATAGCAACGCAGAGTGCGGTTTGAGTCTTTAGGGGGCACTGTGCGTTTTCGAGAGCTTGCTCTACAAAAGCAATAACGTTTGGTAATTCTTCGGTTTTTGCAGGGAATATTTTATTCGTCATACGTTCACCTCCTTGTTTAGGTTTATAATCAAGCATAAGCATAGTAATATCATCGAACTGCGGCGCTTCGCCAACAAAGCTGTCGATGTTAGATTTTAATGCAGGTAACAATAGATTTGCTTGGTTATCTGCATTTTTAGTAACAAAGGTTAATAATCTATCTTCACCGTATAGATTATTTTCTATATTCGTTGCTTCTGTTACACCGTCTGTATAAAGAAACAATCTATCGCCTGCATTAAGATTAATTTCGCCGGCACGGTAACAAATACCCTCCATAACTGCAAGCACAAATCCCGCGCGTGTTTTTAAAAACTCTACACTGCCGTCGGCGCGTTTTATTAACGGTGGGTTATGACCCGCGTTAGCAAATTTAACCTTACCTGTAGTAATATCTAAAATACCCATCCAAGCGGTTACAAACATGCCTGATTCGTTGTTTTCGCACAGCTTTTCGTTGGCTTTGGTGAATATATCATCCACATCCATACCGCTTTCGGCAAGATCTTTTATAATGGTTTTAGCCGTCATCATAAACATCGCCGCCGGTATGCCCTTTCCGGATACGTCAGCCACAAGAAAGGCAACGGAATTATCGTTTATCTTATAGAAATCGTAGAAATCTCCGCCAACTTCTTTTGCGGCTATCATTTGAGCATAAATGCTGTAATCACTTCCGTTGGGGAAATTGGTGGGCAACGCCGAAAGCTGAATTTGCTTAGCATATTCAAGCTCTTTATCAATACGCGCCGTAGCTTCGGCTATATACCGCTTTAACGTTGAAACCGTAGAGTTTATATCGTCTGACAGGGATGAAAATTCCGCATTGGACCGAACATCGACGGTTACGTTTAAATCGCCCTCTGTGATTTTGCCGAGAGTGTCGTTAATCTTCTTTAAGTTGTTTATTATTACACGCTTTATTAATATATAAATAAACACGAACAACGCTGCAAAAATAAGCACCTGCATAAATATGCTTGTATAAAGCGATGCATCACGCATAAACATAGCTTCGGATTCCGGCATTGCGGCAACAATGCAGTATCCCTCTATAAACTTGAACACGTACATATATTGTTCGCTAAGCTCTGTTTTGCCATCGATAATATCGGCATCGTAAAGCTGTGTTGCAGTATTATTATTAAGCATTTCATCGGGCGGGTTTATGCCGATAAAAGAAATGTGCAAGCCCGAATATTCATTATCGATAACTAAGTTTAGCTGTTCATCGCAAACTGCAACGAACCCACCTGTGCCGACGTGGCGATTCTTTGTTACGTCCACAACAAATTCGTTAAGCATGGCGTGAAAACGATCGGCATCGTAGCCAACTTGGATAAATCCGCCCGCCGACAAATTAATAGCCGCGTATTTTCTCCAAACAGATTCGTCTTTACCTCTTGGGCTGTATTCCTGAACGAATTCATCCTGTACTTTTAAGATATCCACAAACTCTTTTGATTGCGCTTTGCTGTTCATATCGTAGGAATTTATAACGTCAGGTTCTGTAGAGTTTACAATTATGCCTTTTTCGTTTACAACGTTAATTTCTTTTATATCGTACTTATCTGCAAGGAACTGCAAGGAAGTTGCTTTATTTGCCTCGTAATCTGCCTTTACTTGCTTTGCAATATTAAGAAGCTGGGCATCAGATTTGCCTTTAATATCTGCTTCGATATCGTTAATGGCGGAAGTAAATATTTCTTGCGTTTCGATACGCGCCATCCCGTTTTGAAGAATAAATGTAAAGGTACTTGTGATTAAATAAGCAACTACAATACAGGAAAGAAGACGTCTTTGAAGGGTGTTGGCAATTCTTTCTTTGCCCTTTTTATAGCTTAAACGGTCGTGGCTTAACAGCGATACGAGTAGTATCGCTACCCCCACAGCCAAGGCATTGCCCAATATCATTGGCAGTGTAGCGCCCTTTACAAACTCGAAAGCGTAAGAGGAATCTGCCATATTGGTAAGGAAGATCAATATCATATGTATAACTTCACAAACAACAGCTATACATATTCCATAACCCCACGTGGGCTTTTTGTTGTCAAACATAAGCTTTCTAAGCCCTGCTGCCATAACACCCGCAAGGATAGTTGCCACACTACAAGCAAGGCGAGTATACATTCCCGCCCCCCAATAGACAGAAAACCAACGGTATAGACCGCCGACAACGCCGGATATAATACCTGCCGGCGCACCAAAGATAAGACCTGCAGATAACGGCGCCGCATCGCGGACATTTACCGTAGTGCCAAGCAAATCTACACCGAAGCTGGATGCAAATGCAGAAACACCGCCAAACAAAAGACCTATTATAATTTGTTTAGCCATATAATGTAGATTTTGAGCAGGAGTATATTTATCGATAAGGTATACTGCAAGAACGAGGACACAGTTCAGCAGTATTGGAATAATCAGTCGCATTTAAACACCTCTTTATGAAAACAAGGAAAACAAAGCCTGAACCATATTTGAAATCGCATCTCCGATTACACCTATAGATAAAAGCAGGATCATATATAACAGCATACTTCCCTTGCTGACATATTCTTTTGTAATACTGTAATAGAAATTAAACTGTCCCTGAAAATTATCTTCTCTGCTTTGGTTCCATTGATAAGTGATAACGTCTTCCATTGGATAATCGGATGGAAGATATTCTTTATACAGATTTTCTTCCAAGCGGCGAATTCTATAGCAGCCGGAATCGTTTAATTCGTAATTCCCGTTGATTGAAATTGCAATTATAGCTTTTTTTAATTTTTGACGATGAAATGCACCTATTCTTGTGATTTCTTCGGGCAAAAGTCGGGATTCGTTAATACGAATGGAATAGCCGTATTTTTCGGAAACCACAGGGGTTGTAATTAGATCCCGCAACCGATCGATGGTATTTCCCATATTCACACGAGGTTTAAAAATAATATCCAAGGTTTTGTGGGGCATGCGCCAAATTAAATAAGCTTCGTCGTTATCTAAACTCGATTGTATTTGTTCAAAATCTACGCTTATAAGTGTACCATCCGATAGCACGTCGGCTTTATATTCCAGCGTACTTATATGTATAATATCTACAGTCTTTCCGTTATAGGCAATTTCAGAGGCGTGTTGGTTTTTCATAAAATCAACAATGCACGCCGCGCTAAACGTTGCTTGCAAAATTCTTGTATCTTTAAAGCTTAAAGATACGTCCTCGATCTCTTCCTTTGAAACGGCAAAAGGAACGTATACGTGCAGGCACTTGCTTTGTTTTATGCCACGTACGCGGATAGCTACATCAACATAGCTTTTCCCTTTGGGGTTAAGCCAATCGTTTATATAAACAGTGCTTGTATCATCACCGTCAACCCAAACGGCCCAGCCGTCATCGGCGAATTTCTTCTGTTTTTTAGCCATATTCAAGTTGTTCCTCTATTTCTGTTTTTAATATTACAATACATATACTTACTTTTAATTATATTATCTGCAACGATATGCAAAAATAATATAAATTTGTTGTATTTTATCATATGTATTTTATCATAAATTCTTTCTGTTTGCAATATTTTTGCGCGGATGAAATATACCAAATTTAAAAGCCACCCTTTTTTGGTGGCTTTCTGTTTAAATTATTCGATCAATCCGTATTTTTCTTTTATTCTATCTATTTTTTCCAACAGCGGCTTGGCGGCAAGCATTAGAAAAACTACCGTACCGACAGCGTGAATAAGATCCATAGGAAGACCCGCAATATAATATGCTGTTAAAACTTTTAGATTAATCGTTTCAGATGCGGTTATAAATGCGGCAGCGGGGTTCATTATGCCTGCATATATTATAATCGCCGAAAATGCACCGAAAGCCGAAAGCGTTATACGCGTTCTGCGAAGCCGACCTTTTTTAAACAGTACACCTGCAAGAAACCCTATGATACCCATAGCAAACATCTGCCACGGTGTCCAAGGCCCTTGCGAAAACAGCATATTGGAGGCAAGCATTGTAAGTGAGCCTACCAAAAAGCCTGCTTCTGCACCAAAGCCTACCCCCGAAATTACAGTAAGTGCCAATATAGGCTTGAACTGTGGTATCATAAAAAACAATCCTCTGCCGGCAATGCCTATAGCACAAAGCACAGCGATAGTTACAAGCTCCCGCGGTTTGGGCTTTCGGCCTTCAAATGCAAACACAAACGGCAGCATACATTCGAAAAGAACAAGCAACGCTATAAGATTATAATGTTTGTTATCAAAACAGAAAGAACCGAAAATAATCGTAATAGGAATTAACAGCAAAATACAAAGAATTGCCGTTATTGTTCTTTTGTTTAGCTTTTGTTTATTTGCAGGTGCTTTAGTTTTGGTAATAGCCGCACTTTTATATGAAGGTTTGGGCAAATGGTTATTGCTTATAAATTCAGTATTGTTTTTTATTATATTTCCCCCGAAAGAATAAATAATATCGTTTACGGTTACCGCATTAGGAATAATATTTCTTGCCATTCGGTTAGCGGGTGTTGTATAAAAGCTGTTACCCGAAAAAAATTCTCGAGGGGTGCCTGATGCCACTATATTACCATCGAAAAACATACCGCATTTATGGGCATATTCGGCGCAAAAATTCACGTCGTGGCTTACCATTAATACGGTTACGCCTTGCGCTGTAAGCCTTTTTATTATATCGGCAAATATTATCTTGAATTCTGCATCAAAACCTTTTGTAGGCTCATCCAAAAGTAAAATATCAGGCGATGTTAAAAGAACCTTAGCCAAAGCGGCTCTTTGTTGTTCTCCCCCCGATATATCGTATGGGTGTTTATCTATAAATCCGTTAAGCCTGCACAGATCTATAATTCGGGTAATACGTTCTTCGGCTTCAGCTTTGGGCATTTTTTTATATCCTAATACCTCGAGTAAATCCTCGCGCACTGTCTTTTTTACAAAAAGCGTTTGAGGATTTTGCGGCAACATACCGATCTTACCCTTTGTATTTATACTTCCGCAGTATGGGGAACAAATGCCCGATATAGTCTTCAATACAGTGGTTTTCCCTGCTCCGTTGCCCCCGAGCATTGCATAAAATTCCCCTTTTTTTAACGTAAGCGAAAAGGATTTTATTACATCGGGCGCAGTCTTTTCGTAACGAAACCAAAGGTCCTTACATTGCAATGCAATTTCTTCCGTGCAAGTATGTGTGGGAACCGAATTAAGAGGTAAAAGCTCTTTGTTTTTGGCAATTTCGCAAAGAAAATCGCTGCCTTCCCGAACTGATAAAGGGCATTCAAGATTAGATTCTATACCTGCCCAAACGCGCATTGCCGCAGGCATAGCTAAAAACATACCGTTATTCATTTCTTTAAGACTATTACCGACTTTTTGGGGAAGATTATCGCAAAGAATTTTGCCGTTTTCCATAACGATAATTTGCGTTGCGTAAGGGAAAGCTTCTTCTAAACGATGCTCGGTAAGAATAACGGTTATGCCAAGCTCTCGGTTAATCTTACCCAGCAAAGCTAAAAATTCGGATGCGGCTATGGGATCGAGCTGCGAAGTAGGTTCGTCAAGAACCAAAATTTTGGGATTCATCGCCATTACAGAAGCAAGATTTAACAACTGTTTTTGCCCGCCTGAAAGCTCGGTAACATCTTTATAAAACCAATCCTCTATACCAAAAAACGCGGCAATCTCTGCAACGCGCCGACGAATGGTAGGTGTATCATACCCAAGACTTTCCAATCCAAAAGCAAGCTCGTGCCAAACTTTATCTGTTATTATTTGGTTTTCTGCAGATTGCAAAACGAACCCAATGCTTTGAGCTTGTGTACGTTCATCGGTATTGCACAAAGGCTTACCGTTAAACAGGATTTCGCCCGTTAAACTGCCATACGGTGTGAAGCAACTTTTTAGATGTTTTAACAATGTCGATTTCCCGCATCCCGAAGGACCACAGATTATTAAAAATTCGCCCTGATTAACCGAAAAGGAAATGTTTCGGAGCGCTTTATTTTCTTGTTTTGGATAAGTAAAACTTACATTTTTGAAATTAAAGTTTTCCATTTTAGTTCCCCCTTAACGTTAATAGCAACAGGCGTTATACAAAGTGCAAAAAACACAACGTAGAACGGAAATGTAGTTAAATTTAAAGTGATATGACTGATTTTAGGAAAATAGCCGAAATTAAATACAGACATAGTGCCGCCCACCGTTAAAACCAACCCGCAGAAGCTTAGCCAAGCTAATACATATATATCTTTTTTATTGAATTTATAAATAGAAAACGCAGTTCTTCCCTTTAAGCCGTACCCGCGATTTTTCATACTATCGGCTGTTTCAACCGCGTTTTCCAAAGACCAAGTAACCATTATAGAAAACACAAGCATAACCGTTTTTGTTTTTTGCCATAGGCTTCCCGCAGAAATATCTCTGCCGATACACCGTTGCGCCTCTATTACAGATTTCGTTTGGTTTTTAAATTTGGGCACAAATCGCAAAGTCATACTTAATACAAGAGAAATTGCGGGAATTATTTTCCCAAACAAATAAATGAATTTATCCGACGTCATAACGCGGCTGAAAGACACAAACCAAACCATTATCGTAACAAGCATAATACCTGCAGAAAT
>JAFYOG010000040.1 GCA_017560285.1 Clostridia bacterium | reverse complement strand
TTTAATTGTACCGCTAACAGGCTGTCCGTTTTCGGATTTGCCCAAGAATTTCGCACCGTTGTCCAGCGTTTCATACTGAGCGCCGGCTGCATATGCAACTAAAATTGTAAGTATAACAGCTGTAACAGACGAAATCAGCAAAACAAGCAAAGGGTTTATTTTGCGTGTTGTTTCCATATATTAGTTACCTCTAATTGTGGACGAGAATTTGTTAGAAAGGCTTTCAAGCAAATCGGGGAATGCAAATGTTAACAAAAGGCATATTACCAATAGCGTGGCTATTATAAGCGATACGTAGACAATTGATATATCCTTGCCTCTGTACTTGGCTTTAGCCATGCTTGCCTTTTCGGGTATAATATAGTATTTGCCATCTTCGGTTTTGTTAATAACGTGAGTAAGGCTTTTTCCGGGACGAAGCGAGTTTTTTACAGCATAATTCATTTTAACGCCCAATTCCTCTAATGAAATAGCTGCTTCGGGGGAAGTGGCATCAATTTCTAATAGTGCACGAACCAATTTGCCCAAGAACCTGCTGTTGTAATAGGAAATAAGAATTGCCGCGCAAATGCCTGCCGCACTTAACCAAAGTAAGGTGTTAATGGTCATAAAAGCTCCTATTTAATAACGGTTTTGCCAAGCATATAAGGCCTTAATGCTTCGGGAATATTTACACTGCCGTCGGCATTAAGATTGTTTTCGATAAATGCAATAAGCATTCTGGGGGGAGCAACAACAGTGTTGTTAAGAGTGTGAGCAAGATATTTGCCGTTTTCGCCATCAACACGAATTTTCAAACGTCTTGCCTGAGCATCGCCAAGGTTAGAGCAAGAGCCAACCTCGAAGTACTTTTGCTGTCTGGGAGACCACGCTTCAACGTCGATAGATTTTACTTTAAGGTCTGCAAGGTCGCCAGAGCAGCATTCCAAGGTACGAACGGGAATATCCAAAGAGCGGAACAGCTCTACGGTATATTTCCACATTTTTTCGAACCATTCCATGCTTTCTTCGGGCTTACAAATAACTACCATTTCCTGCTTTTCGAACTGGTGGATACGGTATATACCGCGTTCTTCAATGCCGTGGGCACCCTTTTCTTTTCTAAAGCAGGGGGAATAGCTGGTAAGCGTCTTGGGAAGCTGTGCTTCGGGAATGATGGTATCGATATATCTGCCTATCATAGAATGTTCGCTGGTGCCGATAAGATAAAGGTCTTCGCCTTCAATCTTATACATCATTGCTTCCATTTCGGCAAAGCTCATAACGCCGGTAACTACGTTACTTCTGATCATAAAGGGAGGAATGCAATATTCAAATCCCTTTTGTATCATAAAATCTCTTGCATAAGAAATTACGGCAGAATGCAGCTGTGCAATGTCGCCGGTAAGATAATAAAAACCGTTACCTGCAACTCTTCTTGCAGAGTCCAAATCAAGGCCGTTAAGCTTTTCGAGAATTTCTGCGTGATAGGGAATTTCAAAATCGGGTGTAACAGGTTCGCCGAAGCGTTCAACCTCTACGTTTTCCTCATCGTTTTTACCTATGGGAACAGAGGGGTCGATAATGTTGGGAATACGCATCATAATGGCAGTGATTTTTTCGCCGACTTCTTTTTCTTCTGCAGATAAAGCATCGATTTTGCTGCCTTCTTCTGCAATTCTGCGCTTAACCTCTTCTGCTTCTTCGCGCTTTCCTTGCGCCATAAGTGCGCCGATTTCTTTAGATGCCTTGTTTCTTAATGCGCGAAGAGATTCAACCTCTATTTTAATTTCGCGGTTACGTTTATCAAGCTCGATCACTTCATCTACAAGTGCAAGCTTATCGTCCTGAAATTTCTTTTTAATGTTTTCGCGTACAACGTCGGGGTTTTCTCTTAAAAATTTAATATCAATCATTTTATTTCTCCGTAATTTTATTCTTCGTTAAAAAAGGTTTTTCCGCAAAGCTGTGTTATAAGCTCTTCTAAGTCTTCGGCACCTGCAAAGGAAATGGTTATCTTGCCGGTTCCGTTAACGCTTCGGTGTATGGTTGCTTTTCTGCCCAATACATCGCTTATATCAGATTCAAGCTTTTTGTAATAGGTTTTCGAAACCAAAGATTGTTCTTCGGTGTATTTTTTACTTCCGTCAATAATCTGTTTAACAAGCTGTTCGGTTTGTCTTACAGATAACTGACTGTTAATTACTGTTTTTGCATGCTTAAGCAAACCTTCCTCGTCGCATAGCTGCGTAAGGGGAAGTAAGGTTCTTGCGTGCCCGTATGATAGCGAACCGTCTTCTACCAAGTTTAAAACAGATTCGGGTAATTTTAGTATACGCAAAATGTTTGCAACAGCTGTGCGAGATTTACCAACGCGCTCTGCGGCTTCCTCTTGGGTTAAGTCAAAGCGTTCCATAAGGTCTTTATAACCCTTAGCTTCTTCCACTGCGTTAAGGTTTTCGCGCTGAAGGTTTTCTATAAGCGAAAGCTCTGTGGCAACCTTGTCGTCTACGTCCTTTATAATTACGGGAACTTCGGTTAAGCCCGCCATTTTTGCGGCGCGCCATCTGCGTTCGCCTGCAATAATTTCATAATAACCGTTATCTTTTTTTCTTACGGCTATAGGCTGTAAAATACCATGCTTGCCGATAGAATCTGCAAGCTCAAGCAAAGCGGATTCTTCGAAAATTGTTCTTGCCTGACCGCGGTTAGGTTCTATATCCGATAATTTTAATGTGGTTATGTTTCCGGAAACTTTTTCATCTATGGCGTTGTCGACCAAAAGTGCGTCTAATCCGCGCCAATTACCTTTTTTAGCCATTATTTCCTCCGTTAATGCTGTCGCATCTTCTAATTACTTCAACTGCTAATGCAGAATAAGCTATTGTGCCCTTTCCGTTACGGTCGTAATCTGTAATAGCCATACCATAGCTGGGGGCTTCGCTGATTTTTACACTTCGGGGAATAGGTGTTTTGAAAATTTTATCTGCAAAATATTTCTTAATTTCTTCCAAAACAGCAACTGTCAGATTAAGTCTGCCGTCGTACATGTTTATCATAACCCCAAGCAGTTCGATGTTTTCGTTATACAAACGTTTTATTTGCTTTATGGTAGCGGTTAACTGCGATAAACCTTCAAGAGAGTAATATTCGCACAGAACGGGAATAATTACGAATTTAGCGGCAGTTAGCGCGTTAATGGTTAACAATCCCAAAGAAGGGGGACAGTCGATAATTATATAGTCGAAAGCATCTTCTGCGGAAGACAATGCTTTTTTTAATTTATAAACGCGGTCGTCTTCGTCTACAAGCTCCAGCTCTGCACCGGCAAGATTCATACTTGAAGGGATAATATACAGCCCTTTAACAGAGGTGGGCATTGCTATTTTATCCCAGGAATTTCTGCCGGTAAGCAAATCATATACGCTGGTAGAAATATTTCGTTTTTTTATTCCCAAACCGCTTGTGGCATTGCCCTGCGGGTCGGAATCGACAAACAAAACCCGCTTACCGTTTCTTGCAATGCAAGCCGCAATATTAACAGCACTTGTAGTTTTTCCCACCCCGCCTTTTTGGTTAGCGAAGCAGATTATATTTGCTTTACCCATATTTTCCTCAAAAAATAATATATACTTATTATATAGTATATCTATTTATAAATAAAAGTCAATAATTAGGGCTCATTTTAATCGTTTATACAAAGAAATTTTAAGTTTTTTAAAGAAAAAAGTTATATTGGTTGACAAGCGTGGAAAAAACTATTAAAATGTTTTCCGATGTTTTAATGAAGGAGTATATTTTATGGACCAAATTCTTAACGATTTAAAAGCATTGGTGGTTCCTGCCGCTAAAAATCTTATTTTCGCACTTTTGGTGCTTGTAATCGGTTTTAAGGTTATAAATATCGTTTCAAAAAAGTTCAAAAAACGCAAACAGCTGGAAGGTGTAGATGCTTCTGCCGTAGGATTCATTATCAGCTTTCTTACAATAGCGTTAAAGGTTGCGGTTATCGTAACCGTTGTCGCTATTATGGGTGTTCCTATGAGCTCTATAGTAGCGTTGATAGCATCTGCCGGCGTTGCAATCGGTTTAGCGGTGCAAGGTGCGCTTTCTAACTTTGTTGGCGGTATTATGCTTTTGCTTTTCAGGCCCTTTAAGGTTGGCGATTTTATAGAATCACAGAGCGTATCCGGCACTGTAAAAGAAATTTCGGTAATTTATACGTCGTTACTTACACCCGATAACAAATTTATAACCATCCCCAACGGCACGTTGACAAATTCCATTATTACAAACTATTCTACCGAAAAAGATCGCCGTTTGGATATGAACGTTACCGTGAGCTACGACGTAGATATAGACAAGGTAAAAGAAATTTTGCTAAGTACTATAAAGGATTACAACGGTATTTTAAACGATCCCGCACCTGCGGCCATTGTTTCCGAATATGGGGTTAACGGCATAAATTACGTTTTGCGTTTTTGGTGTAAAAACGACGATTATTGGACAATAAAATTCGATCTTAACGAGCGTATCCGCAATGCCTTAAAAGAAAATGGCATGGAAATCCCCGTTAACAAATTGGATATTAAAATTTCTAAGGATTAAATTATGTTCGAAAAAATATTCCAAGTGTTATTTTTACTAATTATGACAGTGGGCATATTGGGGCTTCCGTTGTATTACTATCTCAATGCACGCAAAAAGCGGTTGTTGGACGAGTACGAGGATAATAACCCTGATAATGACGATGACGAAAATAACGAAGACTGCTCAACCGACGAAAATAACGAAGAAAAAATATAATGCAAAATATTTAGAGGGTAGATTTAATTAGACAGTCTACTCTCGTTTTTTACTCTTCATAGTTGCGCTGTATTAGAATATCAAACATTACTTGCAAAAACTGCTTCTTATTCAACAAAAAACGAAACCGTTTTCACAGTTTCGTTTCGTGAATATTAAATTGTTCCGATATAACAACGAGTTATGTACGGGTATTTAACGGTTCCGTTTACTTGATACTTCTCAAATACTTCTTCGACGGCTTTTACATAATCGTTATAAATGATATCGTTTTCTTTAGGCGCATACGAAGAAGATAGATTTCTCGCGATAAAATCCTCGCGGGTATAAACAAGGTTGTTGCAAAATTCAACCATGTCAAAATCCCCATTGAAGAAATCACAGAATGAATCCTTTGAAAAATCAATCCCGTTAGACGAACCTTTGAAATCCTTACAATACTTTTTGTTGACAGCAAAGTTGTCTTTAATAATTTCGCTCTCGCTATCTCTATCATTCCAAACAAGAACTACTTTTCCGTTGGGTTTCAGAATACGCTTGCATTCGTTTTTGAACAGACCTCTGTCGAACCAATGGAACGCTTGAGCAACAGTTACGAGGTCAACAGAACAATCGGGGAGAGAAGTATTTTCCGCGGTTGCATTGATAGAAGTGATATTTAATGCGCTGATGTATTTTTCTTCTGCTTTGCGCCGCATATCACCGTTGGGTTCAACAGCAAATATAGAATTCACAAATTGCGACAATGCAATAGTAAAAATACCGGTACCCGAACCGATATCTGCTGCAACTGTATCCTTGCCAATAGCTCTTTCAGCTAAAAGGAAACTAAACAACGCTTCGGGATAACTCGGTCTTGCTTTCGAATATACATTTCCTTTTGAATCGAATTTGTTTGTGTTCATTGAAGTGCCTCTGATTTTAAGTGACTTCGCTTATTTTTTTATACCACTTTAGTTATTAGCTTTTATTTTTTTAATAGTATCTTTTTTTATTTCATCCCGAAGCTTTTTTGTCCATTCAGACCATTGACAATTTTCTTCTCCATAAGTAAGGTTTAATTCCAATTCCAACGGGAGCCAGGTTGATATATCAGCTTCGTTATGAGAGATAACGGCTTCGGCATTATCCAACGCTTTATATAATTTTGCTTCGGGAGTTTTCAGTTCAGCTATTTCCAAAAACAAATCCGATAATTCTTTTTGTGCGGTGTTGGGTAATAAAGATAACAAATAATTTATTGCATCATTTTCTTCGTTTTCATTTTTGTCGGTTTTATAGAACGATGGGACATCGCCCGTTACAGCTTCGCCGAAATCGTGAATGAGACACATTTTAATTACTTTGTCAATATTCAACTCGGGATATTCATCTTTACACAGCATTGCCATAACAGCTAATCTAAAAGAATGTTCGCCAACACTTTCTTGTCGTCCGCTACTTGTCCAGGAATGTCTTGTGTTACACTTTAGTTTTTCAATTACACCTAAAAAATCAATAAAGTTTCTTGCATTCATTATTGTACCAAGTTATAATAAATTTTCTTAACTCCTCTAATAATCGCATTGTCAATTTCGAGGTGATTTCATTTGTTATTTTCCTTCTATTGCATCCATAGCATCTGCAATACAGTTGTTTGCTTTTGCTAATTCCAATGCTGCTGTATTTCTATCACAACCGGTTTTTTGACATATCATTCTGAGCGCTCTGTCAACAAGCTTTGCGTTGTTTGGCACCATATATGCCATATAATTACCGCGAACACGCCCAAACCTTATCATTGCACCGGTGGATAACATATTTAAAATCATTTTTTGTGCTGTGCCGGCTTTCATTCTGGTGGAACCGTTTATTACCTCAGGGCCAACCTCTGCTATAATGGCGATGTCCACCATTTCTATAAGATCGCTGTTGGGGTTACAGGAAACACAAACGGTATAGGCACCGCATTCACGTGCATATTTTATAGCACCTTTAACACAGTTTGCGCTTCCGCTTGCACTGATAGCAACCAAAACGTCACGTATGCCAAAATGTGAAGCCTTCATTTGCGAAACTATGCTATCGAAATCATCCTCGGCATATTCCCGCGAGGAATATGTAGCTTCTTTTCCGCCTGCCATTAAACCAACGATGGTATCTTCGCTAACACCGTAGGTAGGCAAACATTCGGATGCATCCAAAACACCTAATCTGCCGGATGTGCCCGCACCGCAATAATATATGTGGCCGCCTGCCTTTAGCGAATTTGCCATAATATCGATTGCTTCGGCAATTTTGGGGAGTGCAGCTTCTACGGCGTAGGCCACTTTTTTATCTTCTTCGTTAATTATACGTGCAATTTCAATGGCACTCATTTTGTCAATGTTTTCTGTTTTTTTGTTAAAACTTTCTGTTGTAAGCTCTGCGTAATTAGCCATTAAAATACTCCTAAAGTGTTTATTTTTTATTAGTTTAACACATAAGAAAAACGATGTCAATATATTGAAAAACATATATTGACAACAAAAAATATATATGTTAAACTTAATTAAGTTATTTAATAAGGGGTGCTGTTTATGGATAAAAAAATAATTAGCGTTGTTGTTCCTTGCTACAACGAATCTGAAGCGCTTCCTTATTTTTTCGAGGCGTTGGATAAGGTTATTTCCTCGATGCAGGAATTTGATTTCGAGGCTATTTATATCGACGATGGTTCCAAAGACGAAACTTTAAATATACTACGCGAAAGAGCCGCAAAAGATTGCAAAACCAGATACGTTTCTTTTTCTCGTAATTTCGGAAAAGAAGCGGGTATGCTTGCAGGCTTAAAAGAATCCAAGGGTGATTTTGTGTGCATTATGGATGCCGATTTACAGGATCCCCCGGCGCTTTTACCGCAAATGATGCGGATTTTAACCGACAAAAAGTGTGATTCTGTTGCTACAAGACGCGGTAACCGTAAGGGTGAACCCGTTGTACGAAGCTTTTTTGCAAAGTGCTTTTATAAGCTGATAAATAGGATCTCTAAGATCGAAATGGTTCCCGGTGCAAGGGATTATCGACTTATGACAAGAAGAATGGTGGATTCTGTTTTGTCTTTGACAGAATACAACCGCTTTTCAAAAGGTATTTTTTCTTGGGTTGGCTTTAAAACGGAATGGCTTTGCTATGAAAACGTCAAAAGAGTAGCAGGGAAGACAAAATGGTCGTTTTGGGGCTTGTTTAAGTATTCGCTCGAATGCATTGTGGCATTTTCCACAGCTCCCTTGGCATTAAGCTCGCTTTGCGGATTTCTTATGTTTTTCCTTTCTGTTATCGGCGCGATAGCAATTATCATACGCAAGCTTGTTGATACCGCTTCCTCAATAAACGGTTGGTCATCGTTAATATGTGTAATACTGTTCGTTGGCGGATTGCAGCTGTTGTGTGTAGGTATATTAGGTCAGTATTTATCCAAAACCTATATGGAAACGAAAAACAGACCGCAATATATTATTGCCGAAACCGAAAAAGATAATCCCAACGAGGAAATAAAATAATGTTTGGTTTAAAAAAGAAACCACCTAAAGATACAAACAGCCCCGAGTTTAAACTTTATATGTGCAAAAAGCTTGACGGCAGAGGTTTGAAATATATTCTCGAGAGAGATCCCGAAAACGGGGATAAAGTAATTGGAAAAGGCGGCATATTAAGCCTTTATGAAAGCAAATTCAGCGTGGTGTGCGAAGGCAAGGCGATATTCGTTTGCAATCCCGAAGCACTGCACGCATGGGAATTTATGTCCTTGGACGGTGCAACCCTTACAGGGTATGACGAGGTCCAACAAAAAGAGCGTACAATTTTAGCGTATTATACATATTACCGTGAATAATTAAAGGAGGAGCGCTATCATATAGCGCAGAATAGCAATGGCAGAAAAATTTAGAGTTGGTATCGTCGGTTGCGGCGGTATCGCTAACAGCAAGCATCTCCCCGCGCTTAAAGTTCAACCCGACGTAGAATTGGTTTGGTTCTGCGACATTATTCCCGAAAGAGCAGAAAAGGCTGCGAAGCAGTACGGCACTCCCGATGCGAAGGTTTGCACCGATTATCGGGAAATTCTTGCAGATAAGACTGTTGACGTTGTTCACGTTCTTACTCCTAACCGTTCTCACAGCATTATTACCGTCGATGCTCTCGAAGCAGGCAAGCACGTAATGTGCGAAAAGCCTATGGCTATTAACTCTGAAGAGGCTAAGAAGATGGTTGATGCCGCAAAGCGTACCGGCAAAAAGCTTACTATCGGTTATCAAAACCGTCATCGTGTTGATTCCTTGTATGTAAAGCAGGAAGCAGAAAACGGCACCTTTGGCGAAATTTATTATGCAAAAGCAACCGCAATCAGAAGAAGAGCTGTTCCTACCTGGGGCGTATTTATGAACGAATACGAGCAGGGCGGCGGACCTCTTATCGATATCGGTACCCATGCACTTGACCTTACTATGTGGTGTATGGATAACTATAAGCCCAAGTTCTGTGTTGGTACTACATACCATAAGCTTGGCGACAAATTCCCCACAGGTAACGTTTGGGGCGATTGGAAGCCCGGTGAACTTACCGTAGAAGATTCCGCGTTTGGCTTTATCGTTATGGAAAACGGTGCTACCATTGTTTTGGAATCCAGCTGGGCGCTTAATATGCTCGACCCCCGCGAAGCTATCACCACCCTTTGCGGTACCGATGGCGGCGCAGATATGCTTGACGGTGTTCGCATTAACGGTATCCGTAACGGTCGTCCTTACGTTCTTAAGCCCGGCTTGGGCGCAGGCGGTGTAGATTTCTATGACGGCGACGCAGAAGAAACTCCTGCCGCACGTGAAGCAAGATTGTTCTTCGAAGCTATCCGCGAAGATAAAGATCCTCTTGTTACTCCCGAACAGGCATATACCGTTAGCCGCATACTTGAAGGTATTTATACCTCTGCAAAGACCGGTCAGCCTTACTATTTTGATTAATTACGAGGTATATTCGTTATGAAATTAGGCGTTATTAACGTTTTATTTGGCGATAAACCGTTAGAAGAAACCCTTGCTTACTTCCAATCTATCGGTATTGAAGAATTAGAGGTTGGCGCAGGCGGATATCCCGGTAAAGCCCATTGCGACCCTGCGGCTTTGCTTGCAGACGAGGCTAAATTGGCAGAATTTAAAGCCCTTTTCGAAAAATACGGATTAAAGATCAACGCGTTTGGTTGCCACGGCAATCCCGTTCATCCTAATAAGGAAGTTGCTAATAAATATCGTACCGATTGGCACAATGCAGTTCTTCTTGCCGAAAAATTGGGCGTTAAAAAGATTATAGGCTTCTCGGGCTGTCCCGGCGATTGCGAAAGCTCTAAATACCCCAACTGGGTAACCTGCCCTTGGCCCGAAGATTACTTGGAAATTTTAGAATATCAGTGGAACGATGTTCTTATTCCTTATTGGAAGGAAGAAGCAAAGTTCTGTGCAGAACACGGTATCGAAAAGATCTGTTTCGAAATGCACCCCGGTTTTTGTGTATATAACCCCGAAACGTTGTTGCGTATACGTGAAGCTGTTGGTGATATTATTGGTGCAAACTTCGATCCTTCCCACCTTATTTGGCAGGGAATTGATCCTGTTGCCGCTATTCGCAAGCTTGGCAGTGCTATTTATCACTTCCACGCAAAGGACACCAAGATCGATCAGCTTAACACTGCTGTTAACGGCGTTCTTGATACCAAACATTACGGCGACGAAATTAACCGTTCTTGGATATTCCGTGCGGTTGGTTACGGCAACAATATGCAGTATTGGCGCGATATGGTAAGCAATCTTCGTCTTGTTGGATATGACGATATTCTTTCTATCGAGCACGAAGACAGCCTTATGACGTCTAAAGAGGGCTTAGAAAAAGCCGTTGCCTTCCTTAAGCAGTGTATTATGAGCGAACCTGCACCCAAGGGTATGTTCTGGGCATAACGTTATGAGAATTTTGCTTTGCCCCGATTCTTATAAAGGCTGCTTATCTTCGTTGGAAGTGTGCGCCGCTTTAAGAAAAGGGATTTTAGAAGCAAATCCAAATGCAGAAATTATACAATACCCCTCTTCCGATGGTGGCGAGGGGTTTTGTGATTGTATGGAAAATCTGTACGGCGGCATAAGGATTTGCAAAGAAGTAACGTTTCCGTTATGGAATAAAGGTTTAGCGGAATTTTTGTACTGTGAGGATACTTATACCGCATATATCGAATTAGCATCCGCCGCGGGATTAAATTTGGTTCCTAAGGACAAAAGAAATATATTACGAAGCACAACCTACGGTGTTGGCGAGCTAATATGCCAAGCGTTGGAATGCGGGGCTAAAACCGTTGTGTTGGGGTTAGGTGGTTCTGCCACCAACGATTACGGCTTGGGTATGCTTGCGGCAATGGGTGCGGTTTTTTCTGATAAAAACGGGTATTTTGTTCCGCCCTATGCCGAAAATATAAAAGAAATTTACAATATCGATACAAGCGGAATGGTTGATATTTCCAACGTAAATATTATTGCTGCTTGCGACGTAAAAAATCCGTTGTGCGGCGAGCTTGGCGCGGCAAAGGTTTTTGCAAAACAAAAGGGTGCCACCGATTTAGAGATAGAATATTTAGATAACGCCGTTATAGAGTTTGCAAACCGTTTTGAAATTAATTTAAACAATAAAGGCTACGGTGCCGCAGGCGGTATCGGAATGGCAATAATCGAATTTTTAGACGGCACGTATACAAGCGGTGCTTCGTTATTGGTAGATTCTACTAAATTTATAACCGCGCTAAAAAGCGTCGATATGGTAATCACAGGCGAAGGGAATACCGATAGCCAAACCGTTAACGGAAAATTAATTAGCGTTATTGCAAGAAGAGCAAAAGAATTCGGCGTAACTACGTGGGTCTTATCCGGAAATTTATCGGAAGGGTACGATAAGTTATACGATATAGGTGTAACCAAGTGCTGTTCTTTAACAGAAATGGGATATGACGTAGAATATTCTATAAAAAACGCTAAAACGCTTATTGCAAAAAGAATTAAAGAAATGATTATGTAAAAAGAGAACAGTCGGGTTGGACTGTTCTCTTGATTTTTTTAAAATTAAAGTTGCGATGCGGGTATAAAGTTTTTTAGAATACCGTGCACAACGTACCGTTCGTCCTCGTTAGAGGATACGTTGGAGCAGGTTATAAGGGTGCAAATTTTGGAATTTACATCATAATCGGGGCGAACGCTTAGGGTGTTTTGCTCTGCTACTCTATCTAAAAAGGCAATATATTCTTGGTCATCAACAAAACTAACGTCGGCAAAAAATTGGCTGTCATCGCGATAGCCGCTTAGAATTCGGTATATATACAAACCGTCCTCGGTATAAATTTCTATTTCCATATCCTTTGCAAGGGTGTGGCGGTTTGCGCTTTCCATAAAGGTTTTTAGGGTACGGAACATTAAGCCGTTCTTCATACAGTGGCCGTAGAAAACGTTATTGCGGTTTTCTTCGTATATATCCGACATAGAGCTATGTGCGGTAATACTGCCTTCTTTGGAATCTTGACCCTTGTAATTCTTGTACAAATAATAATCGGTATATTCGCCCTTCATTACGGGATAATCGATCTGAGTATAATCTACGTATATCCAAGCATAAGTGTCGGGATATTTAGCAACCTGTGCGATAAAGTTTCTGTAACAGTTACTGCGGCGTTCCATATCGTCCATAGAATCGACACCGCCGATATAGTTTATAAATTCACCGTTTGCATTTAGCATTTCCTGAAAAGTATACATAGCCGCAGGCTCTAATAAAGAGTTTGAATGCTTCACTGCCGATGCAAGCTGGTCGTTACGTAAGCTGTCGTAAAAATCGTTAGCCTCGTTACTGTTGGCGATGTTAGAGCCGATCATAAAAGCGGCATAGCAGAACAGGGAAATGCATATTGCTATTAATATACTTCTAAAAACTAAACCCGGAATTAATGCGCGTTTTTCTTTATCGGCATCGCCGCAAATATCATTATGAGAAAACTGCGCAATAGATTCCTCGAAATTGCTTAAAGGTTGGTTTTCGTTCATACAATTCGGCTCCTTTCTAAAAAAATATATCGCTTTTCTGCAATTATTATATACAATGTTGCACTTAAAATCAACGGCAAACTAAATATATTTTAAAAAAGGTTACAAAAAAATCAAAAATCCTTATAAATCCTAAAAAATGGTTGACTTTTGGAAAATTTTATATAAAATGTATAATAGTATTAATATGTATTTTGGAGGACTAAAATGGCATCTATTAAAGCAAAGGAAATCGAAAAAAACAAATACGCATTTGAATTCCTTATCGAAAAGGAAGCATTTGATGCCGAGGTAAACAAGGTTTACCGCAAAAATGTTTCTAAACTTAACGTACCCGGCTTCCGCAAGGGTAAGGCACCTAAGCACGTTGTAGAAAAGCTCTATGGTACCACCGTATTTTTTGATGAAGCAATCGATAATCTTCTTCCCGGTGCTTACGAAGCAGCTGTTGCATCTGCAAAGCTCGATGTTGTAAGCCGTCCCGAAATCGAAGTTGTATCTATCGACGATAAAGGCGTTACTCTTAAGGCATCTGTTTTCACTAAGCCCAACGTAGAACTTTCTTCTTATAGCGGTTTAACAGTAGAAAAGGAAACCGTAGAAGTTTCCGATGAAGATATTATGAAGGAAATTGACGCTACTCGCGAACGCAACTCCCGTATGCTCACCGTAGATAACCGTGCAGCACAGGATGGCGACGAAGCTACTATCGATTTCGAAGGCTTCCTTGATGGCGTTGCTTTCGATGGCGGTAAAGGCGAAAAGTATCCTCTTGTTTTGGGTAGCGGTAGCTTTATCCCCGGCTTTGAAGAAAAGATCGTTGGCAAGAACGTTGGCGAGGAATTCGATATCGACGTAACCTTCCCCGAAGATTACGGCGCAGAAAATCTTGCAGGCAAAGCCGTTGTGTTCAAGATCAAGCTTCACGAGCTTAAGGTAAAGGAACTTCCCGAACTTGATGACGAATTCGTAAAGGACGTTTCCGAATTTAACACCGTTGATGAATACAAGGCTGATATCAAGGCAAAGCTTACCGAACGTCGTGAAAAGGCTGCTGAAAGCAAACTCGAAAACGCACTTATCGATGCTTTGGTTGC
>JAFYOG010000039.1 GCA_017560285.1 Clostridia bacterium | reverse complement strand
GGCGACAAGGAAAACAAGATTCTTTTGGACGAAAGATTGCTTGCTACCCCTGCTATTGCAGTTGGCCACTGCGGTAACGTTACCGTTGAAATGGGCAATATTGCAAAGACTGCTATGCTTAATTCCTTGGACGTGCTTGGTAATTTTGATAAAGAGCTCGCAAGCAAGATACAAGAGGACGAGGGCGTTGTAGACAAATACGAGGACGAGCTTGGCACGTACCTTGTTAAGCTTTCCAGCAACGACGTAACGGTTAGAGACTCGCAATTAGTTTCTACTATGCTTCACTCTATCGGCAACTTCGAACGTATTAGCGACCACGCGGTAGAGGTTATGAAGACCGCAGAGGAATTGCACGATAAGAAGCTTAAGTTCTCGGACGAGGCGCAAAAAGAGGTTGCGGTTTTGGCAGGCGCGTTGCGCGAGATTGTTGAAATTACCTTTGAAGCCTTTGCTAACAACGACGTAGAGCTTGCAAAGAAGGTTGAACCCTTGGAACAGGTTATCGACGGTTTATCTATTCAAATGCGCAGTAACCACGTTACCAGACTTCAGGCGGGCACCTGCACCATTGAGCTTGGATTTATACTTTCTGACCTTATTAACGGCTTGGAAAGAGTTTCGGACCACTGCTCTAACATTGCCGTTGCTATAATAGAGGTTTCGGTAGGTTCGTTTGATACCCACAAATATCTTAACGATATTAAGAGCGGTAACAACGAAGAATTCCGCAATAATTACGCGGCATACAAAGAAAAATACAGCATTTAACAAAGCAAGGCTTTTATGCTTAACCGCATAGAAGCCTTTTTTATATTATAATTATTGACAATAATATTGAAACACCTTATAATAAACCTATTACTACCGAAGGGTGGCTTTTAAGTTGACAGAAACCTGTGCAGCGGGAAAGAAGGATTTTCTTTCTACCCTACGCAATTATTTTAAATTTGATAGAAACAGCCCGTGGTACTTTTACAGAAAGGTGCTTTTGTGGTCCTTTGTATTGGCAACCGCCATTACCCTGCCCTTTGTTATTTTGGAATGGGTAAAAACGGGGTCCGGCGTATTTTTGTATTACGGCGATTACAACGCACAGCAGATTTGCTTTTATGAGCACTGCGTTGAAATGGTTCACAACGGCGATTTCGGTTGGGACTGGGTTACCGATTTAGGCTCTAATTTTGTGGGCAGTTATTCTTATTATATGCTTGGCAGCCCGTTCTTTTGGGTTATGTGCCTTTTCCCCGCAAGCTGGGCGCCTTATTTAATGGCACCGATGTATATTATAAAATACATGGTTGCGGCGGTGGTTGCATATGCATATTTGCAACGGTTTGTAAAGAACAAGAATTACGCCGTTATAGGCGGCTTGCTTTACGCTTTTTGCGGGTTCCAGATATACAATACCTTTTTTAACCAGTTCCACGACGTGGTGGCGTTCTTCCCCCTGCTTTTGATAGGTATAGAGGAATTTGTTGTACACAACCGCAAGGGATTGTTTGCCGTAGCGGTGCTTGTAAACGCTCTTATTAACTATTTTATGTTTGCGGGGCAGGTTGCATTTTGCGTTATATACTTTATCGCAAGAGTTTCCTGCAAATCCTTTAGAATGCACCTTACCGTCGGCAAATTCTTTGGTTTGGCATTGGAAGCGTTGCTTGGCTTTGTTATGGCTTGGTTTTTGTTTTTGCCTGCGGCATCGGCGCTTATGGGCAACGACAGAATTAGCAATTCTTATATAGAAACCATTAAGGATATGTTTAAAGCCCTTAAAGAGGGCAAAGGCGAAACGGCATTTAAGCTGTTTAAACGGCTTTTCGTTTGGGAGCAAAGCGGCGAGCTGTATTGGCAACGTTACGGACAGATTTTTGAATCCTACTTCTTCCCGCCGGATATTCCCTCGAGAGTTAACTTCTTTAGCGGACACGGCACGCGTTGGGCATCGATTTCTATGTATATGCCCTTGTTCTCGTTCTCGGGCGTGTTTGCATTGTTTACCGTTAAAAAGCGCACCTGGCTTAAGGGGCTTATAGTATTTTTGGTGGTTTGCTCCTTCGTTCCCATACTTAACAGTATGTTCTTCTTGTTTAACTCGTCTTATTATGCCCGTTGGCTTTATATGATGATGTTAATGACATCCCTGGCGACCATTGTTGCCCTTGAGGATATAAAAACCAACTGGCAGATGCCAAGCTTTATAAACACCGCAATCTGCGCTATAGTTGCTATTGCCTTGGGCTTGATATGGAACGAAAACGCATCCAACAACAAGACAACCCTTGGTTACCCCCCTTATATTAACCGTTTTTGGATATACGTGGGGTTGGCGTTTTTGGGTATTATTGCCACAGGGTTTATTATTAAGAAATACCGCGGTACAAAGCAGTTTGACAGCGCAATACTTATTGGTGTTTCGGTTATGACGGTGCTTTACGGCTGTATTCATATTTCAGACGGTAAGAAATATTCGGAAAACAGCAATTTTATGGTTGACCAGATTATAGAAGGCACCGTTGAATTGCCCGACCCTAAGGACGGTTTTTACCGTATTGACCAATTTAAAACATCTAAGACCTCTACCATTGATAATTTGGGTATTTATTGGAATTATCCCACTATGGAATGCTTCCACACAGTTGTACCCCCTTCGATAATGAATTTCTACCCCAACTTTGATATTACACGCAGTGTAGGCTCCCGCGCGGAAAGCAAATATTACGGATTAAGAGCCTTTATGTCGGCTAAATATTCCTTGATAGAAACCCGCAAAAACAAGGTTGTGGATTATAAGGTTAAACTTGACCCCGAAACCGGTGTTACCTCGAAAATAGACGTAAAGACCCACGATGAAGAAACCAAGGGGTTTGAATATATCGGTAGCCAAAACGGCTATGATATTTACGAAAACCAAAATTATATCGGTATGGGCTTTGCATATACCCAATTTATGACCGAAAGCGATTTTGAAAAGGCTTACCGCACAAAAGCAGACAGGCATTTGCTTATTTGTAAATATCTTATCGTTCCCGACAAGGATGCAGGATATTACAGCCAATTTATGGAACGGGTTTTAAGCAACGATGCAGTTGATGCCACCGATAAGGCGTTTACCGATTCGGTTGCCGAAAGACGGTTAATGACCTGCGACAGCTTTGAATATTCTTCGTATGGATTTGACGCTGAAATTACGCTGGATAACCCTAATTTGGTGGTGTTTAGCGTTCCTTACGAAAAGGACGGCTGGACCGCAAAGGTTAACGGCAAGGCTGTGCCCGTAAAGAACGTTACCTACGGATTTATGGCGGTAGAATGCCAAGAGGGATATAATAAGATAGAATTTGATTATTCCACCCCCGGCTTTGCAACCGGATGCACCATAACCTTGGGCGAAACCGATTTTAAAATGCCTGCGGGCTTGTTCTGGTCACTTGACGCGGCACTTTTGTTTGCGTTCTATATGCTTTACTTTAAGGTATATAAGAAGCACAGGGCGAAGGTAAAATTCTTTAGCTTTGATTATTATGACGATTGCGGTAATTATGCACCGACCGTTTTGGAAGCCGTATCTTCCGAAGCCGTTAATGAATTAGAGCAAGAGGAATTGATACAAGAGCAGATAGTGCAGGAAGACAGCGAAAATAACGAATAATTAGAAAAACTGCCGCAAAATTAATTGCGGCAGTTCTCTTTTTGCTTATTTTATAATTTATTTACAGCCTTTTTCACAGCCGCAGCGGTTTTGGTGTTGGCAACCGTTATCGTTGCGGTCTTCTACTGCATAGGGGTAAAATTCGTTTACGGGGAAGCACATTTTGCCGAATACGGAGCAGGGGTCATCGTTGGTGCCGGGCTTGCTGTCTTTTTCGGGCAGACAGAAGTTGGCGGCAGGAAGCATAAGCTGTACGCGGCGTTCCATACGGATTACCGAGAACACGCCGATGGTTACGAATACGTTGTTTACCCCAACCTCATCTACAAAATCGCCGTCGAAATAGGAA
The DNA here is from genome assembly GCA_017560285.1 of Clostridia bacterium. Taxonomy (GTDB): domain Bacteria; phylum Bacillota; class Clostridia; order Oscillospirales; family CAG-382; genus Coliplasma. Next base: position 13,591 of record JAFYOG010000039.1, on the reverse strand, counting down.
CGGATTTTTTCGGGGATGGATTCGATGCACATACAGCAGTTGCCGAACTTTTTGCAACGCTCTACAACCTTGCTGTCTAAGCAAATGGGGGTTGCAACCTCTACTACTACGGTAGGCAAGGTAGGCTCGCTGTCGCAACGAAGGTTACGTTCATCGAAGCAGAAGCTGTTGTTTTCGGGGTCGGATGTGAACACCGAAACGTTCTTTTCGCTACCGTAAAGGATAATCTTTTTATCGAAGGCGCAAAGACCCTTTACCTCTTGAACTCTGCCGCCGCATACGCAAGCTTCCAGAGTTACGCAGAAGTAATAGCGGATAGTTACCTGATAAAAGCCCTTATTGAAGGGTACGGGTTCGATATTGATGTTTGTATTAATAACTTCTACGCTTTTTGTACGAACTGCGTTGGCTTTATCTATAACTTCCTGAGCGGCATCGCAAAGATGCACACGAACGTCTTCTAAACAATCTTTATCACGCGCTGAATCGAAAACCTTATCTACGCTTACACAGCAAAGCTGATCGTGTTTATTGCCGCAGAGCCCGCCGAGGGGGCTGTTTCTTTCAACCATTAATATTCCTCCTTGAACTTTTTGATAATACCGCGATGTATTATCAATACCATTCTATGCGGCGAGGGATAAAAAGTGATTTACATTTTTTGTTTGATGTGGTATATTTGTTATATATCATTTGTTTGAGGTAAAATTATGACCTTAAGGGATAATATACTTTATATCTTAGAGCAGCAACGGGGGAATTACGTTTCCGGCCAGGACATTGCAAGGGTTTGCGGTGTTTCCCGCAGTGCGGTGGCAAAAGCTATTGGATTGCTTAAGCAGGAGGGCTTTATAATAAGCTCGGTTAAAAATCTCGGTCATTGCTTGGAAAACGGCTGCAATGCTTTATCTGAATACGGAATAAAAGCCTATTTGCCGAAAGAGGGCATTGAAGTTAAAGTGTTTGACAGCATCGATTCCACCAACAGCGAGGCTAAACGCGCCGTAAGCGCGGGGTTAAATTTAGATGGGATTTTTGTTGCCGACAGCCAGACTGCGGGCAGAGGCAGACGGGGTAAGGATTTTTATTCACCCACGGGCACGGGCTTGTATTTTACCGCGGTTTTACACCCCGAGGTTAGCCTTACCGATGCTACCTCTATAACCTCTGCCGCGGCGGTTGCCGTTGCAAAGATTTTAGAGCAGGAAACAAAAAAAGGCCCTAAAATTAAATGGGTCAACGATATATTTATAGATAACAAAAAGGTATGCGGAATTCTTACCGAGGCGGTTTCCGACCTTGAAAGCAACACCGTTCAGGCAATTATTATAGGGGTTGGGATTAACCTTACCACAAAGGAGTTCCCCGAGGATATTAAAGACATTGCCGCGGCGGCAGGAAAAATTAACCGCAACAGATTATCTGCAAGAATTTTTGAAGAATTAAGCAGGCTGTGCTATGCACTTCCCTGCAAGGATTTTATGGAAGATTACCGTAAATATTCCTTGGTAACGGGCAAGACGGTTTATTTTTGTAAAAACGGCAATAATTATTCCGCCATTGCAAAAAGCATTACCGATAACGGCGAGCTTTTGGTTGTTACACCAGAGGGCGAGGAAATGCTTTTGAACAGCGGAGAAATTAGCGTAAAGCTTTTTTAATGCGGGGAGAAAGTATAAGGGCTAACAGTATTTTTAGTATATCCGGCACTATGTAAGGCAATACGCAAACCGAAAAGCAGGCGTATGCGCCCTGCGTTGACGGGAAGTATATTAGATACCACCCCATACCGCAAGCATAAACGCCCCAGATTAAAAGAAAAGGCAATATATAGCCAACTACCCTATTGCGGTTTAAAAACCGTTCCAACGCGAAATAAGCGGTGCAGAGCAGCAGGAAGCCAAGGACGTAGCCTGCGGTAGGCCCTGCAAGCATTGCATAAAGGTTGTTAAAGCCCGAAAATACGGGAACGCCCACGGCACCAAGCAGGATATATAACAGCATTGAAAACAAACCTATTTTACCGCCGAAGGTATGCAAAATTAAAAACAGCACAAGGGTTTGCAGAGTAAAGGGAACGGCAAAGGGTATGGTTACCCACGCCCCTACCGAAAGCAGTACGGCGCCCAAGGATATATATGCCATATTCTTTGCGGAAAATAATTTCATACCATTCCCCTTTCTTGTTTTTTGTATTTTAACATTATATAGTGAAAATGTCAACCGAAAGTGCAATTTCGGTTGACATTTTGTTTTTTAGTATTTTTCGCAGTACATAGAAACCCCTATATCGGGCAGACCGCCGTTAAAGGATTTTGACTCTAAATAACACCAAACCGCCAAGCCCTTTTCCATAAGGAAATATGGCAAAAAGGAATTGGACTGAGGGATTTTGCCTATAACGGTACCATCGGCGCGGGAAACCATTAAGGGCGGGTTAGAAAAGCTAAAGCTTTCGTCCCTTGCAAGAAACAGCTTTTCGTTAACAGACAAGGATTGGTACAGCTCGCCCGTGGAAACCCACACAAAAGCGCCTTCAAGCAAAAGAATATCAATAAACACACCCTCCTTGTGGGGCTTTTTGCGGGCAAAATATTCCTTAACGTCGTATATACGGGTTTTTATTTGGTTTATATTAAGAGGATAATCTATATCTGCTTTGGTTTTTACTCTACCCATATTTCTTTACCCAAGGCAAAGGAATACAGCAACAGATTTGTTACGGGCTCACCTGTCATGCTTTCTACGGCATTTTTATAATGCATTAGCTGTATTTTGTGCCGTTCTATAAGCTCTTCTTCAGAGGTAACTCTGTCGGTTTTGTAATCTACAACGGTATAACCGCCATCTTCGTTTTTAAAAAAGCAGTCGATAACACCCTGAACGAGCACGGTTTCGCCGTTTTCTAAGGTATGGGAAACCGAAAAACGTTTTTCCCTATATACCTTGGGGGATTTTTTAATTTGAGCGTATAAACCGCTTTGGAAAAACCTATTTAATGCCTCTTTGTTAAGCAAATCGTACTGCGCTTGGGATAGCATACGAATTTCCAACAGCCGTTTTGATTCGGCATTAATATCTATTTCGGCAGATTTAAAATCGGCAAACTGCATAAACAGGTGGTTTGCCGTACCTATATCGGCGGCGTTAAAACCGTTATCATCCAAGAACGCAGGCTTTAGCGCAATGCGGGATTTGGGCACGGTAAGCCGGGTGCGGTTGTATTCGTCATCCTCTAACAAGCCTTCTCTAAGCTCGGAAACCGAAAGCTTTGCCGCCGTTGCAACCGAAGATTTATAGGGGTAATTATAGTTGATAACCCTTAGCATATTTTCGGTGGGGGCAACGGTTCTTTTTGCATTTGGCGGGATATAGCCCTGATTGCCCTCTGCCGCAGAAATAGTTTGCAGGTCGAAAAAGCTTTTTTCGCCCAAGGAGGAGGTATAAAGCACAAGCTCCAGCCAGCTTTTTGCGGTTAGGGGGCTTTGGGGCTGAGAAAGCTTTTCTGCAGACATACAGCCCGTAATATACAACCGTTCCTTGGCGCGGGTTAGGGCTACGTATAATTTACGCAATTCCTCGGCGCGGATAAGGTCCTGCTCTTTATGAAAAGCAATAACGTTGCACATTGGGTTATAGGTGGTTAGCTTTTGGCGATCCTTTAGCTTAAAATAGACCCCTTCGCCGCGGCGGAAGTTTATATCGCCGCTTTCCTTTAGACCGCGGAATTCTTTTTCGGCGCAAGCCAAAAAGCACACCTTAAATTCCAAGCCCTTGGATTTATGTACGGTTATAAAGGAAACCGCGTTATCCTCGCCGGAAACGGCAACGTCGGATATATCTTTATTGGTGGAGGAAAGCTCCTGCAAATAATCTAAAAAGCCCGAAATACCGTAGTTTTGTGCGTTTTCGTAGCGTGTTGCATATTCGTAAAGCAACAGCAGGCTTTGGCGGTTGCCGTCGGCAGACATACGCAACAGATTAGAGGTTACGAAGAAGGATTTTAGAAAATCGCTGCAAAGTATGCCGGTGCTTTCGCTGCGCCAGGCTTTTAATCTTTTTATAAAATTACGTGCTTTTATAACAAGGCAAGAGCTTTCTGTGCTTGCCTTATTTGCTATACGGAATTTACCCTTAAAGGTCTTTTTAGCCCTTGAAACGCCATAGGTGCAAAGGGCGTTATAAAAGGTTGTATCTTTTATGTCAAGCCTTATACGGTAAAGGTCGTTAGAGGTGAAATTGCAGATAGGACTGCGCAACAGCGCACAAAGGCTTATATCGTCGGTAGGGTCGTCGATAGCTCTTAGGGCAGAAACCGCCAAGCTTATAAGCGGGTTTTGCAAAAAGCTTTCGGACACCGAGGTTTTGTAGGGAATGCCGTATTTGCGGAAGGCTTTTTCGTATTCTACCGAATAGCCCTTCATTGCGCTAAGCATTACCGCAACGTCCTTATATTCTATGGGCGAACCGTCGGCAGAGGGTTGGGTATGCACAAGACGGGAAATTTCAGCGGCAATATATTCCGCCTCGTTACGGCGCGCTTCCTTTACAATGCCCTTTTCTTTTTCGGCGACGGCAATTACCACGGGGAATTTTAACTTGCTTTTATAATCCTCTTCCCTTTCTTTTGGGAACACAAGCCATTCGCCCTCGTATTCGTTTCGGTAGGGGGTGTTTTGGGTTATGGTTTGGAACAAGTAGTTTACATAATCTATTACTGTTGGTGAGCAACGGAAGTTTTCGCGCAGGAAGATGCAGGCGGAATCGCTGTCGGATACGCTTTCGATATTTGGGTAATCGTTTTTATAGCCAAGGAAAATATCGGGGTATGCGTTACGGAAGCGATATATACTTTGCTTTACGTCGCCAACCATAAATCTGTGGCAACCGCCTGAAATAAGGCGAAATAGCTTATCCTGCAAGGGGTTAACGTCCTGATATTCGTCGATTAAAACCTCTTTAAACAGCTGCTGCTTTTTTAGGCACAGCTCGGTGGGCGTGCATTTGCCGTTTCCATCGGTAGTTTCAAGCAGTTGCAGGGCTTTTAGCTCGAAATCGGTATAATCCAAGGCGCCAAGCTCTAACTTTTGAAGCTCGTATTCCCGTTCCATATCGGAAAGGAAATTCTTTATGGCGATAACTATATCGGCACACTTAAAAAGGCTTTCGGCAATAAGAGCATCGTCGCCGCGGCAATAGCGGGCGCAATAATCCTTTAGTGCATCGGCAATACGCTTTTTTTCTTCCTTAGCCCATTCGTGAACATCGGCGGGGCACCCGCGGGAATCTAACCTAAGGCTTTCGCAGGATTGCTTTGCCGCTTGGCAATAGTTTACATAATTATTATCGAGAGAAGCGCGGCAGTTTTCGCAGTTTTCTAAAAGTGCCAATAAATTTTTTGCATAATAATCCTTTGCAACGGGGGCGGCGTAATTATATAAATCGGTTGCGGCATTAACTAATTCATCATAAAACAGAACTAACCGCTGTTTTAGCTCTTTTCCCATTTTGCTTTGGAAAAAGCCTTGTTCTTTTATCACTTCCCCATCGGCGCGCAAGGATTGGGCGCAGGAAGACAGCATTTCGTTTTTATCTAAGGTAACCTGCAGGGTGTTAAAAAGCTTTATTAATTTATCGGTAAGGCTATCGTCGCTTTTATCGCCGGAAAAATTATCGGCAAGAAGCAAAAACGATGCAGATTCGGTTTCGTAGCCGTTTTTTATTAGGTTTTCGGTTACCTGACGCAATATTAAAGCAGATTCGGTTTCGTCTAAAACTCTTACCTTTGGGGATATACCCAAAAGGGCAAAATTTTCTTTAACCAAATTTAAGCAATAGGAAGAAATGGTGCATACGTTAGCCTCGGGCACGAGGTTTAATTGGCGGTAAAGCTTGGCTCTTGTTTCGGTATCGATATTTTTATCGTTGGATGCGGTTAGCAAAGCCTTGTAAAGCTTTGTCTTTACATCGGCGGCAGCCGCCTTCATAAAGGTTACCACCAAATAATCGGTAACGCTGTTGCCCTCTTTTATATGCTCGATAAGGCGGTTGGTTAGCACGGTAGTTTTACCGCTTCCCGCCCCTGCGCTTACAAGGAGTGTTTTGTTACGCGTATATATGGCATTAGCTTGCGCTTGTGTCGGTTTCAAAATCATCTTCCTCCTTGTCTTTTTTACTGCGGCAAAGGTTGCCCAAGGGGCAATATTTGCAAGGGTCTACTTTGTTTTCGTAGGTGTTGGGGGAAATATCCATATTCCCGCAAAATACGTTATCGGCCAGGGTGGTTACCTGCTGTTTAAGCTCTGCGGAAAGGGTTTGGAAATCATCGGCGGTATATAAAACCTTTGATTTTTTGCGGGTGGTGAGCTTATTATCCTTTTTGCTGTATGCAACGGGAACGAAGGCAGAGGTGCCTTTATCTGAAAGAGCGGGGCTCATAGCGAAGGCGATTTCGGGGTCATCAAGCATAATTCCGCTGCGGGTGAGGGATTTTCTTAATGCATCTTTAAGTTCCTGCTCGGTTTCGCTTCCCGTGAAATCTACAGAGGGCATTATTACCTTATAATACAATGCCCCTGCAGGTTGCCCGCCGGTTTTTTCGCAATAGGCAAAAAGGTAGTGAAGTAATTGGGTATCCATACCGCAGGCAACAAGGTCTGCGGAAAATTCCTTGCCGTAGGTTTTATAATCGATAACCCTTACGTAGGTTACACCGTTTTTGGTATAGGTATCAACACGGTCGATAGAGCCCCGCAGGGTTACCTTTTTGCCGTTAACGTCGTACTGTATTGCGGGGATATCCGGTTCTTTGGTTAAACCTATTTTAAATTCAAATCCGCTGGGGGTGAATTGGCTTTCGGTAAATTCCTCGCACAGGTTTTCGGTTACGAAATCCAAGGTTTTTACCATATTGTTGCAGATATGCATAAACTGCTTATCTTCCCTTGCCTCTGCGCCGATATATTGATTTAGATATTCGTCGGCAAGGCGGGAAAGCAGTTGGGCTCTTTCGGTTGGGTCGGGGGCAACGAATTTGCCTGTAGAAACACATTCCTGCATAAACATATCTAAAATTTTGTGGGCGAAGCTGCCTATTTCGGACATGGAAAATTCGTTTATCTTTTTCTTTTTTAACCCCAAAACGTACTGACCGAAATAGGAAAAGGGGCATTTTATGTAGGTTTCGAACTTTGTGGGTGAAAGCTTAAGAAGATTATCTTTATAATTGATTTTGGATTCGATATCTGTAATTTGGGGATATTCCGAGCTATAGCTTATTCCTTTATCGGTTAGCGCCGCGGCAATTTTATCCTTTAGTGGGGTGTTTTCTAAATTAGGGAAATTTGCGGCAACGGCTTCCGGCGAATATAGCAGGTCTTTATCGGTAAAGGCGGTAATTTGCTCTTTGCCGACCATATTCGACACAGAAAGCCAAGCGGTGGAAGGTCTGAGCTCGCCCCCTGCAAGCTCGGCACCGGGGCATAGCAACAACAGCCGCGTTGTTGGGGCGGAAAACGCCGCGTAAACGTGGAATCTTGCTGTGTTTAGCTGTTTTGTCATAGTGTCGGCAAGGGCTAAATCTACACCCTCTAACACGGTAGCCTCGATTTTATCGAAAAAGCCGCCCATAGAAACTGCAGAGGGGAATTCCCCATCGGCAACGCCAAGGATTATTACCATCTTTTTGCCACCTGCACGCAAAAGCGCGGGGGAACCGAAGGTTACCGCATCTTTAGATGCGGGGATTGCGCCAAGGGAATAGCTGTCGCACATAAGGCGGAACAACGTTAAAAAGCGTTTGGCGGTTACGGTGTGGTCGCCGCACAAGGAATCTAACTGATTTATTATATTTATAAAGAATTTCCATAACTGAATTTCTCTGTCGGAGGATTCTTTATCGCCGTTGATTAATATTTTTTCTGCCCGTTGACGAAGTATTTCGTCGGCAGACATAGAAATTGCGTGGGTATATAAGGCTTTTACCGCTTTAGAAACGGTTAAATCCTTTGATTTTAGGCTTTCGCGCAGTGCCATTAGGGGCTCTACGATTTTATATCTTGCATTATTTGCGGCGGTTAACTGTTTTGCGCCCCGGGGGGATATATCCCCTTCTTGGTAGCCTTCGGGGTTAAGCGTCCAATCGGATTGGGAATACCACGCCTTGCCCCGCAGACGCCAAGCGGTTGCATAGTTAAGCAAAGCATCGCTTTCGCCGTTGGTTAAGCCCGAAAAACCGCTTTTTATATATCGCTTAATACTGCGCAGAGAGAAATCCTCGGTTATAACCAAAAGGCTTGAGATTAAAAACGAGAACAAGGGCTTTGCGGAAACAGGCTCTTTTGCCGACATAAAGCAAGGTATGCCCGCGCGGGTAAACACAGAATCGACAATAGAGGAATAGGTATCGGTATTGCTTGCAAGAACCGCTATATCAGAATAACGGTTGCCTTCCATTATAAACTCTAAAATCTGTGCGGCGGCGGCTTCTGCTTCGTCAAAGCGGTTAACGGCGGTTATCATACGCAAAGAACCGTCGTTTGTAACGGTTTGGGTATCGTTTGCCCAAATGTTGTTTTGGATATGCTTTAGGGTGACAGAGCTTGTACGCTTATTGCCGCTTAGATAAATATCGTCGCAATCGTCCTTGGCAAGATTGCCTACGCGGCGGCAACAATTTTCGTTCTCGGCAAAAAATTCTCTTGGTGGGTTGTTACCCACGTCAAGATTAAAGGTTATATACGTATTTGCGCTTTGGGCAATTATTTCCTTTATTATTTCATATTCCTGCCCTGTAAATGTATAGTAGCCGTCGATAAACACGCATGCGTTTTTAAAGAACGGCTTTGCGGGCAATTCCTGTGCAAGGCGGGTTAGAGCATCGCGCGGGTCGTTAAGCTCGTTTTCGAAATGCTTATCGTATTCGCCGTAAATCAACGCGATATCCTGAAGCTTTGCTCTAAGACGGGGTTCGTTATCAAGGGCGGGGTTTTGGGATTTTTGCTCTATATCCTTTGGGGTGATAAGCGCCATCTTCATACGGGAAATTAAGGAATAAAGAGAGTTTGCAAAATCGTTATCGGCGGCAACGGCGGAATATTCCTTTAATTTATCCTTATTAACCTCGGCTATAAGCGACAAAAGGGCGCAAGCGCCCCCTTTATCGATATTGGAAATAGCCAAGTTGCCGTATTCACGGGCGATTCTGTTGGGAAGGCGCTCGAAATTAAGAACCTCGCAATTTAGGTTCACCTTACTGCCGAAGCGGTTGCAAAGCAACGTTTCGTATTCGATAGATTGCTGTTCGGGCACGATAACATAGCATTGTCTGCCTTTGCTTAGCGCTGTTCCGAGAAAGTTTAATATTTGTTCTGTTTTTCCGCAAGCGGAAGGGCCCATTATTCGATGTAGCATAATATCACCAAAACAGTTCTAAAAGTTTAAAACGGAATATATATTTTTTGCTTGTGAACACGGATGAATCGGTTTTGTTTACCGCCAAGGAAAGCTTTTTGCCCGAGGAAGCGCCGGTGCACAAGGGCGGGAACAATATGCACCACCAGTTGTTGCCGCTGCCCGAGCCCAGATTTATGCGCAGAGAGCGGTATTTGCCTGCGGGGAGCGTTACGGATTCGTAAACGCGGGTAGGATAATCTTCGTACCCCCAGCTTGCTTTTGCGGTGTAATTTAGCCCGTTTTCGGCAAGCACTCGGTTGGCAATGGCTTCCATTTTTGTAATGTTATGTTCAAGCTCCTGCTGTGCCGATTCCAGGTTGGTTTTGCTTTCGAAAAGCGTTCCGCATTCGGCAAGGATAGCATCCCGCACAAGAAGCTTTACCGATTGGGCGGTTTCGCTGTTATCGTCGGCAAGGATATGCAAACGGATTGCGTTATCGAATATTTGCGCTTCGCTACGCGGGATAACCGCATCGACGAAATTAAGCAATAAGAAGCAGGAACAGAACAGTGCGATAAATTTTGTTTTCATATGAATTTTCTCCTTTTCGTCATGAGCAGAGTCTTGCCCGAGAAAAGGAGAAATATACATATAATTTTTTTGGTTACATTATTTTGCAATTATAGGCGGAATAACCCATATTTTGCAGTTGTGTTACGGCGTTAACGGCATCGCTTTCGGTTTGGAATATGCCGTAAACCGAAGGACCGCTGCCCGAAAGGCGGGCATTTAGCGCGCCGAGAGCTAAAAGCTTACTGCGGATTTGCGTTGTTTCGGGGCAGAGCTTATCTACCACAGGCTCGAAGGCGTTGCCGCAGGCGTTAATTAGGGCTGTTGTATCCGATTGCCCTAATGCGGTTATAAAATTATCGGTATCGTTTTGAACAGGCAGGTTTGCGTTGTCGTAAGCCTTGAACACCAACGGGGTGGAAAGCCGTTCCCCGCCGATAGCGATAACGATATTAAGCTTGGGGACACCGCTTAAGGGTGTTAAAATCTCGCCCCTGCCCTCGCACAGAGCAACCGAGCCATGCATACAGATAGGAACATCCGACCCAAGCTTGGCGCCGAGGTTAAACAGCTGTTGTTGGGTTAGAGGGTTGCCGAAAAGGCTGTTTAAGCCTTTTAGTATTGCCGCCGCATCGGCACTGCCGCCGCCCAACCCTGCGGGAAAGGGGATGTTCTTTTGAAGGTAGATAGAAACCCTTTCGCTTATACCGCTTTCTTGGAAGAATGCATTGGCGGCGCGGATGCATAAATTATCGTCGCTGCAAAGGGATTTTATATTACAATCGAACTGCAAGGTATTGCTTTTTTCGATCGTAATATGGTCACACAGGGATACGGGCGCCATTATGCTGCGCAAGCCGTGGAAGCCGTTTGGCAATATGCCCACAATATCCAAGGTGAGGTTTATTTTTGCATAAGCTTTAATTATCATAAGGTTTTTATAAAAGCTTCCATACGCTCGATAGCCTTTTGTATGTGCTTTACCGAATATGCATAGGAAATTCTTGCAAAGCCCCTGCCGCTTTCGCCAAAGGCACTGCCGGGAACGATGGCACAGCCCTTTTCGTCAAGCAGACGCTGGCAGAATTCCTCGTCGTCGATGCCGAACTTGCGAAGGTCGGCAAATACGTAGAAGGCGCCCTCGGGCATAAATGCATCGATACCGATACGGTTAAGCTCGCTTACGATTAGGTTGCGTCTGCCCTCGTATTCGCCCTTCATATATTCGATATCCTTATCGCCGTTCTTTAATGCCTCGATAGCGGCGTATTGGCTTGTGGTAGGTGCGCACATTATTGCGTATTGGTGTATTTTTGCCATTTGCTTTGTAAAATAAGCAGGTGCTAAGGTATAGCCCATACGCCAGCCTGTCATTGCATACGCCTTGGAAAAGCCGTTGGCAATAATGGTGCGTTCGCGCATATCGGGGATAGAAGCGATAGAAATATGCTTTTCGCCATAGGTAAGCTCTGCGTAGATTTCGTCGGAAAGAACGCAGATGTTTGTTTCTCTAAGTACGGCGGCAATGGCTTCTAAATCCTCTTTACGCATTACCGAGCCCGTGGGGTTGTTGGGGAAAGGAAGCACCAAAAGCTTGGTTTTTTCGGTAATGGCATCCTTTAGCTGTTGGGCAGTAAGACGGAAGCCGTTATCGGGAGAAAGGGCAACGGGAACCGCCTTGGCGCCTGCCAAGGTTGCGATAGGACCGTAGCAAACGAAGCTGGGTTCGGGGATTATAACCTCGTCGCCGGGTTCGATAACGGCGCGCATTGCTATATCGATAGCCTCGCTGCCGCCGACGGTTACTATAATTTCGGTTGCAGGGTCATATTCCAAGCCGAAACGACGGGATTGATATTTTGCGATTTCCTCGCGCATTTCAATTATGCCGTTATTTGCGGTGTAATACGTAAGCCCTTCCTGCAGGGAACGAACGCCTGCATCACGAATATGCCAAGGTGTTACAAAATCGGGCTGACCTACGGTTAGACCGATAACGTCCTTGCGTTCGTTTAAAATATCGAAGAATTTTCTTATACCCGAGGGCTTAATTTCGGTTATTGTAGCCGATAGGCTTTTAGACGGATCGAATTTCACCAGTTGTTTCCTCTTTTATCAACGATTTCGGTGCCGTAAATTACACCGTTTTCTTTATATTTCTGAAGTTCGAAGTGGGTTGCGGTTGCGGTTACGCCCTCGATAGTGGCAAGCTTTTCGGCAACGAAGAAGGCAACCTCGCGCATGGTGCTGCATTCTACGGTGATAGCCAAATCGAAGCCGCCGGACATAAGACAAACCGATTTAACCTCGGGGAAATTGCAAACGCGTTCGGCTACGGAATCGAAGCCTTTATCTCTTTGGGGGATAGTCTTAAGCTCGATAAGGGCGGTTACCGAGGATTTGCCGGTTTTGTCCCAATCGATTACGGTGCGATAGTTCATAATGGTGCCGTCGGCTTCGCATTCCTTAATTACCTTTGCAACATCGGCTTCGGTAATGCCAAGCATGGTGGCAATGTCTTTGTTGGAAACGCGGGCGTTTTGTTCCAAATAAGCTAAAATTCTTTCTTTCATTTTATATCCTCCTAAAGAGCTTCGTAAATTTTTTTACGGTTTTTAAAGTGTGTATAATGGGTAAACCCTATATTCTTTAGCATTTCTGCCGTTTCTTTAAACCTTAGACCCATATGGTCGGCGCGGTGGGCATCGCTTCCCAAGGAAATATCTCTGCCCCCAAGCTCGAAATAGAAACGCAACAAATCCTCGTTGGGAAGGCTTTCGCCGATGGGCTGTCGATAACCCGACGTGTTACATTCCAAGATTTTTCCGTTTTCGATAACCGCCTTTAAAACAGGCTCGAAGTATTCCCTGCCCTTGTTTTTTATATCGGGAAAATCGGTTATGCCGTCCCTTACGTAATAGCGCTTGGGATAGGTTATGTGGGTTAAAACCTCGAAATTGCCCCAACGGATGGTATCTAACATTTCGGTTATATAAAGCTCCCACAAGGCGATATAGCGTTCACGCTCCATTTGGCTGTAATCGATTTCGTGGAAATCTACAATACCGCGGACTGCGTGGATAGAGGCAAGGACGATATCGTAGGGGTATTTGTTTAAAAGCTCGGTAGATTCCGCAGGCATATGGGTTGCTTGACCTAATTCTATGCCGTGAAGTACATCTAATTTGCCTTTATACATTTCCTTTGCGGTCATTACGTCGGCAAAGACGGCATCGTGGTCCAAGGGGGCAAAGTGGCCGTCCCGAACACCGTCGATATCGAAATGGTCGGTTATTGCCACACCCTTTAAGCCAAGGGCTATTGCCTGCTGGCATATTTGGAATACGGAACTGCCCTTTTCTTTGGAAACGTCGCAGGAATAATAGGTATGGGTGTGATTATCGTACATAGGATTACCTTTTTAAAACATCGTTAATTGGTCGGATTCGGGAATATCGCCAAAGCACTTATTCTCGGTTAAAAGATTCATTATAGAGTTATTTACCGTCGCTTTTGCACGGATTTCCTCTATTGTAGTGGCTTCACCGTTTTTTACTACCTCGGCAATTTTTTCGGCAACAGATTCGCCCAAGCCGTTAAGACAGCACAAAGGAAGGCGGATTTTGC
>JAFYOG010000038.1 GCA_017560285.1 Clostridia bacterium | reverse complement strand
GGCGATATTAGCGCAAGGCTGGAAAGGCTTGACCTTGGAAGCGGCGGTGCGAAGATTGATATTAAAATTCCCGAAAGGATTTTTTATAACATTCTTGGGGAAAAGAGCGGGTTTGAAATCGAAAACGAGCGGGCGCTTTTAAGGATTATGACCGAGCTTGCAGAGGTAAAACGGAAATACGATAAGGTGGCAAGCGCCATCGACGACGTTATGAACGACGGCTACGGCATTGTTATGCCTTCGATCGAGGACCTTACCTTAGAAGAGCCCGAGATTGTTAAGCAGCCCGGCGGATACGGGGTTAAGCTAAAGGCGAGTGCACCGTCGATACATATGATGAAGGCGGATATAGAAACCGAGGTTAACCCCATTGTTGGTACCGAGAGCCAATCGGAAGAGCTGGTTAGCTTTTTGCTTAAGGAATTTGAAGAGGACCCGAGGGCGATTTGGGAATCGAATATGTTTGGCAAATCGTTACACGAGCTTGTTAGCGAAGGGCTTAACAGCAAGCTTGCCCATATGCCCGACGATGCACGAAGCAAAATTGCCGGCACTATACAGCGTATTATTAACGAAGGCAGCGGCGGCTTGATATGCATTCTGCTGTGATTTCGGTTATGACCACATTTTCGGAATTGCGGAACAAGCAGGTTATTAACCTTAGGGACGGGTGTCTTTTGGGCTGCGTAAGCGACGTGGAATTTAATGCCTGCAGCGGCGAGATTACCGCCATAGTTTTGCCGGGGAGCGGGATATGGGCATCGTTTTCGCCAAAAAACCGAATTGTTATTCCTTGGTGCGATATAGAACGCATTGGAAAGGATACGGTTTTGGTTAAGCTTAAAGATTTGAAGCGGTTGGAATAAAAGGAAAAATGACGGTGATAAGCCGTCATTTTTGTTTTATTTATCGAATTGTATACGTGCCGAAGTAAGCGCGTTTTAGCAACAAATAGTCGCGGGCGTCTATTTTGCCGTTACCGTTTATATCTGCAACCGACAAATCGCAGGTTAAATTATAAGTGCCGAAATACGCACGTTTAAGCAACAAGTAATCGCGGGCGTCTATTTTGCCGTTGCCGTTCGCGTCGCCGATTACAGAGTCGTAATAACCACTATCCTCTTCTTCTGACTTATCACCCCAATGAACTGTTGCATTACAATAATCGCTCCATGAATATTTCCAACCAGACGGTTTAGCATTGACTTCGCAATAGATATCTCTCAAATAATCGCAATTATAGAAAACAATACCGCCCATATTCTTCACAGAAAATGGTATTTCTATGCCAGACAAACTTCTACAACTACTGAACGCCATAAAGCCTATAGATTGTAAGGAATCAGAAAGTTCTACAGCAGATAGACTATAGCAGCAATCAAACGCGCCCTCGCCTATAGAAACTACAGAGTTAGGTATGTCTATTACAAATAGATTTTCACAATGGCTAAATGTATAGTCGGATATCGTTTCTAAAGAATTCGAAAGCGATGCGTTTGATAAAGCAAAGCAACGTTCAAACGCATACTCTCCGACTTGCGTTACCGAATTAGGAATCACAATACTAGCAAGCTTTTCACAACGAGAAAATGCATACGCGCCTATTGTAGTTATTGAACTAGGAAGTGTAATATTTTCCAAATTCACGCAATCACTAAACGCATATTCATCTATAGCTACAAGTGTATTTGGCATTATTATACTCGTTAATTTTTCGCAGTAGTTGAATGTGTATTTTTTTATATTTTTTATAGGACACGAAAGTTCAATACTTGTTAAATTCTCGCAATAAGAGAACGCGTACGCTCCTATATCGTTAATAGAGTTAGGAATTTTTATATCTGTCAAATTTTTACAGTGCTGAAACGCGCCAAAACCTATAGTAGTTACAGAATTAGGTATTTCCACATTAGTAAGACCATAGCAATAGTAAAAGGCGCGTTTACCAATACTACATACCGAATTAGGTATTTTTACAGTTGTCGCAAATTCGCACCATGCATATGCAAAATCACCTATTACAGTTACAGAGTTGGGAATCTCTATAGATTTAACACCACTAGAAGCAAATGCATACTCCCCTATTGAAGTTACCGAATTAGGAAGTTCTACACTTTCCAAGTTAAGGCATCCGTAAAACGACCTTTCATTTATAGTTATTATCGAGCGCGATAATGTAATACTTGATAGCAATTCGCAATTCGCAAATGCGTAGCCACCTATAATTTTTACAGAATCAGGTAATTTTAATCCTGTTATTTTTTTACATCCTTCAAAAGCATGCTCTCCTACAGAGTTTATTGAAGCAGGAATTTCCACATTAGTTAATACTATACAATTATAAAACGCAAACGATCCAATTTCTTTAACCGGTTTGTCGTTATATGTCTCAGGAATAATAATATTAGTCGCTGCAACACTGCAATCAGAAACAATATAATAAGTTCCATCCTCAGATAAGGTATATGTTACACCCTGAGAATCGGTTATTGATTCTGCCGAAGCGACGATGCCGACGATAGGCACTAACCCGAGCAGAATTGTTACGGTTAAAAGCAAACTAAAAAATTTTTTCATAATATTTTCCCTTTCCAAAACTTATTCCGAAACTATTGTACACCACTTTAGGTGTATTGTCAACACACTATATTAGATGTATGGTATTATTTTTATGAGGTGAAAAATATGTACGTTTATGCAGAACGGTTGCGCGGATTGCGAGAGGACAACGATTTAAGGCAAAAAGACGTTGCGGAGTTTTTGGGGACTACTCAGCAGGTTTATTCGCGTTATGAAAAAGGCGAAAATGAAATCCCCGTACGGCATATTATTTCATTGGCGAAGTTTTACAAGGTAAGTGCAGACTATATTTTAGGTTTAACAAACAAAAAGTAAATGACGGCGTAGGTTGCCGTCATTTTTGTTTAGCTAACGGTTTTTAAGCTTTGCGCAGAAAACGGTATGGCGGAATGGGGTAAACCCATTCCCTACAGTATAACCCAAAGTTTTTTCTTAGCCATGTGTTTAAATTGTAACGCAGAGTCGGGCGCACTAAAGGGCGCCCCTACAATATGTTTATTACACCTATCAAAGACGGCTTATTGCCGTCATTTTTTGGTATTAATATTATTTCTTGACTATTTTTTGTTTATATGATAGCATATATAATGAAGTAAAATTTGAAAGAGGATTTGTATGAGAAAACTGCTCGCGAGAATTTTAGCGGTTATTTTAACGGTGTTAATTGCCGTTCCTGTAATAACCGTACCTACAAGCGCTGACGTTGGAACGGCGTTTACATACGTTACGGGTGCCAACGGCATTTCCAGTTCTTATAAAAACAGTAAATTCTACGAAAAGCTTTCTAAAATCACCCTTACCGGCGACGGAAGAACCGACGTTATTGCCGTTGCGCTTACGCAGGCGGGTTATTTGGAAAGCGGCACTGCAGGGGACTTTGCAGGTGTAAACAGTGGTCGAAAGGACTATTGCGAATACAACTATAATATGGGCGACTGGGGTCAAGGCTACGGCGGCGGTCCCAATGGTTATCAATGGTGTGCTTCGTTTGTTTCCTGGGCGTTGCTGCAATCGCGCGTTTACAGCATTAAATCC
>JAFYOG010000037.1 GCA_017560285.1 Clostridia bacterium | reverse complement strand
CGGCGCATTTTATTCCAAAATGTCTATGAACGTAAACGGCGAAAATAACGGCGACGGCGTGCTTAATATTAACGCCCAAAACGAGGTCTTGGATAGCGAGCTTCACCTAACAATAAACGGCGGTATTATAAATATCAATTCCGGCAACGACGGTATTAACACCAACGAGGATAATATTTCGGTTACCACCATAAACGGCGGCGAGGTTAATATCACCGTCAACGGTGCAACAGGCGAGGGTGACGGTATCGATTCCAACGGCTGGCTTGTAATAAACGGCGGCAAGGTTTCTGCCTATGCCTGCTCCTTCAGCGCCGATTCCGGCATCGATTCGGATAAAGGCATCCACATAAACGGCGGCACCGTTGTTGCAACCGGCAGTATGCTGGATAAAATCGAAAACGGTTCTCAACCCTACGCGCTGTTCAATTTCCAACAAAAGCAAAAGGGCGGCACTCCGTTAACCCTAAAGGATAACGAAGGTAACGCTGTTCTTGATATTACTCCCAATAACGATTTTTCTCTGCTTATTATCAGCGCACCCGATTTAACGGGAGCTAACTATACCCTTTACAGCGGCGAAACCCAAATTGCAACCCAAGGCGGTGTGGGCGGTATGGGCGGTATGCGCCCCGACGGAACTCGCCCCGAATTCCCCGACGGAACTCGCCCCGAACCCCCTAACGGTTCTCGCCCCGAGCTACCCGAATTTCCCGACGGAACTCGCCCCGAATTCCCCGACGGAACTCGCCCCGAACCCCCTAACGGCGAACGCCCCGAACCGCCCGAAGGCTTCGAACCTCCCGAATTCCCCGATAGTTCTCGCCCCGAGCCCCCGCAAATGCCATAAAACAAAAAAGGCTTCATTCGAAGCCGTTTTCTTATACAAATCTCTGTGCATATCCGCAACGCTTGCACAAATCCTCGGTAGCCTTGCCGCATTTAAAGCCCTCAACAATAGCTTTCGCTTTTTGGGAATTAAGTATATCCTTAATATCGTCGGTAAAAGCGTTACCAAGGTTAATTACACCGTCGCTGTCCAAACAGCAGGGCACCACTGTTCCGTCGGCAAGAATGCCGAATTGGTCTTTTAAGCCGTAGCAGAAGAATTTATTGCCTTTAATTTCTGCGTTGCTGTCGGGCCATTCAAACCGCTGACCCCATTCCAAAAATATTTTGTTCTTTATCTTAACGCCGCGGCTGTTTTCCAACCATTCTCCGCCCAAATGCTCCTTTAAAACGGCAACCGAATTTTCGTTTTTACCGCCGTCAAAGCCCTCGTTCCAAAGCCGAAACACCACTATAACGCCGGTATCCGCCGCCTTTTCGGCAAAGCGCGCAAGGCTTAAAACATAATCCCTTTGCTCTGCCTCGGCACCCTGCTCAAAGCTGTGCAAAGAAATATTTACCTTGTGTACCCCCGCCTTTAAAATCTCGTCGCCCCGTTTGTTAAGCAAGGTTCCGTTGGTGGTAATAATCGATTTATAACCCCGTTCCTTGGCTAACCTTAAAAAATCGGGAAGCAACGGGTGGGTAAGAGGCTCGCCCATTAAATGATAATAAATATATTCGGTCAGCCCGTTAAGCTTATCCAGAATAAGAGAAAATTCCATAGAGCTCATTCGCCTTGCCGCCCTTTTATGCCCGTGGCAAAACGAGCAGGACATATTACAAATATTGGTAATTTCTACATAAACCTTGTTATACATCTTTTCTCCCTTCCTTGGCGCTTTCTTTTATACAGTTTACAACTAAATTGCAGTTAAGTCAACCGAAACCGCGACCGTTGTTATAAAAAATTGACAGCAAAAAATGTTTATGATATAATCATTTAAAAGAGAAACAAAAACATCTATACAGTGAGTATAAAAATGAAAAAATTATAGACATCTTTATGCTTTGGCGTTCCATCCTGGCGTTGTTGGTTTATACTACGCTTGATAAAGAAACAAAAGAAAAAATAAAAATGGATTTAAACCCGAATCAGGGCTGGTTTCAACTGCATTCAAAGTTGCTAAATAATAAGATTTTTAGAAGATTGTTGTTAATGCGTATCGGACTAAAGAATTCTATCCGCTATTACATTGTTCGAATTACCTATCCCCCTAAAGAAGATTTTGAGATAGGTGCATCTACTACAATAGGTGGCGGAGTGAAAATATATCACGGTCATGCTACAGTTGTAAATTGTTATTCTATGGGTAAAAATTGCGCTATTTATCAAAACGTTACTATCGGCAGAGGCAAAACCATCAACGGAATTAATACGCCGATAATAGGAGATAATGTCCAAATTTTTGCAGGTGCTATCATAGTCGGAGGTATTCGTATCGGCGACAATGCCAAAATCGGTGCAGGGGCTGTCGTTGTAAAAGACGTTCCACCCAACGTAACGGTTGTTGGCAGCGCGGGACGAATAATCGAAACCGCAAAAGACTGAAATAGAATTACATAATTATAACAGAAGAAAAGCTGAATGCGATATGTTTTGTTATGGATTTGGAGGTTTATTATGAAAGCTAAACTAGCTGCCTTTATATTTATGATTATTTCAGTATTTATTCTGGTTGCCTGTGAGAATAATACCGACGAGTTGGATACTGTTAAAACAAACCGAGAATTATTTATCGAAAAATATGGTTATGATATTGATTGTTATTCTTGCTTGGTATCTGACGAATTATACGGGGTGTTGTTACAAAATCATATCGAAAAATGGAGCGCGGAAAATCGACCGATTTCTAATACTACTTCCGAAATGCTTGAATGCGAAGAAACAATTGCCCAAAAATGGGAAGATGAAATCGAGGACAAATTAAACTATTTAAAAGCTCATATTCCTCAAGATACATATACAAAATTACAACAGTATGTGGAGGCTGCGAAAGCGTTTGCGCTGATCGAAAATATGCTGTCAGAAGATATAATGCGAGATTTGGAGTTTTATGGTTCTTATACATCGGTGGAGTTAAAACAGAACATTAACGATAAATACCGCAGTATAGCTTTTGAGTTGAGTTATATTCAATACATTTACGATAATAATTAAATTATGATCTGTTCGCATTAGTTAAAACAAAAGGACTAAATCTAATTTAATACGTTTGATTTAGCCCCTTAAATCAACTACCTAAAATAGAATCTGATATAGAACGATATAGCACCACCGAGGAGTATGAATTGCACCACGTTTTGTTATTAAAGTGCTCAACTGTGGATTCGAAAGAAAGAATCACACGTTCATCAATACTATACCCTTAAAGGAGATTAATTTATGAAAACATTCAAACAAATCTTTTTGGTTATTTTAATTATTTGTTTTGTGTTCTTAAGTTCTTGTTCCGAAGAGGTGCTATATAAAATCTATGATGAGCATTTTGATAATGGGATACAAAACCTGTTCACTTACCAAACAAACATTACTGTCGAATTCGAATCTGCTGATGATATATCTAAATTCGAAAGTAGGTTAAAGGCTTTTGATTACAGCATTGTATCTAAGCAACAATTTGAAAATTCATATAGGTATTGCATAAATAATCGCATTCCTTTATATGAAAACGAATGGGAATTATTAGAAAACTCGTATAATGCTTCTATAGTAGATTCAAATGGACAAATTGTGCTTGGCGTATCGGATATTGACCGCCTTTTATATACCGATGTTGATATACGCGTATATATGGATGACGATTTTTGGCCTTCGTATGATTTGGAGTATATAAAACAAACGGATTTTTGTATTGATGACGTTGTATATGAAATGTATTATCCGTTTGTAGAATACGAAAATGGCAAATACATTAGCTACATGCCTAAAAATGATGACGAAAAAGATGTGTTAATTAAATTTACCGCTGCCTATGCATCCGAACCGTATTCAGCTACAGTAAATATAAATTATGTTGATTGTAAATTGATACACTAATAGCGTACACATTATGCTAAATAATTGATTTTCATTAAAAAAGGGACTAAATCTAATTTAATAAATCGATTTAGCCCCTTAAATCAACTACCTAAAAAATACATAAGGCTACATTGCCATAGTAGCATACGTTTTTCTATAGCAATAGTAGGCAATAAAGAAAAAAGAGAGATATACAATGCTGCGGCATCGTTATCTCTCTTTTAAATTTCCCCTTATTTTAAATTTTTCTCGACGAATAAAATACAAATTAGGTGAAAAAACGCGGGGTCGATCTGTGGTCAAAACAAAAATAAAACGCCTAAAAACCTTGTGCTTTCAGGCGTTTTTGGGTTTTTATATTAACTTTTCTGTAATGGAACGAACTCACTCATCCTCTTTAGGACAAATTTGTTCATTCTTTAACCTCCACAATTTTTCTAACCAATACACTCGTTTTACCATCCATGTATCCCGATTTCGTCATCCATATTTCTCGATAAGCCAACCATAAATCCCAATAAAATCAAGCACTTTCAACCCGATTTTGAAAATAAAAAAACAGTCCTACCATTTCTGATAAGACTGTAATTCTGTTACTCTTTTTTAAAACCCAGAGAAAACCGGATTTTGTATGTTTGAGGAAAACCGGATTTGTATGAGAACAAGCGTATTGTTCCAGCTCTACTACAAGGCTTTTATCGGCCTTATTTTATGGCGTTTTTCGTGGGATTTGAACGCCTTTTTTCGCTTTGTCTATGGAGTCTACGAAAAAACGGTATCAAAAAGGTATCAATAATATCGAGCGACAAGTGACAGTTTCTCATAATGAATTAGTCCAAATAACCATAACAGCAGATATCTGTTGCGCCCATTTCCTGCAGGTCTTTTTTTATGGTTGCTTGAAGCGATTCAATAACTGCATGATAATATCCGCAGTGTAACTTGCCCGAGTTCATTTTATCAACTTTTTCTTCGTCAAAAAAATCTTCGGCGATGAGGCGGTAGCATTTCTCTTGATATGTGAAGTCTATAGATACGCTTTTGGAATACCACTTAACATCTCCCGATTCCGCTTTTTCCTCTGCTTGAATTTTCCATTTTTGCAATAAAGAATAAAAACTTATTGGTAACTCATGGGCTTCATCAAGCGCAATCTCGTTTCCCGAAAAACTGTAAGAATACCTATTTTTACTACGCATAATCATTTCTCCTTGGGTTTGGTGTTTTTAGTAATTAAGTTTTGAGAGTTGTGCTTGTTATTCCTACTCTTTTTTAGGAATCTTCTTTGGCTTATTTATGCCCTAAATTATATTCTAAAAGGCGATTTTGACACCGATTTTCTACCCATTATTTTATTTATCAAAATTTTTGTTGCAGAAAAAGTTGCAAAATCGCTTGCGGAATGGTGTCGGTCTGCTGTATCAGATAGGTTTGTTATCTATTAATTCTAACAAATCTTTCAAAAATCAAAATATTTTCATCGACAGTCGAATTCGTACCTAACATCGCACCACCAACGCCGCCTGACATGGCGTTTTTGCCCAGTTCGTTTGAATACGCTGTTACAAGATGCCACCCTTCAATTCCTAATTGGTTAAGTGTTTCTGTCATTGCAGTTGTATCTACAGAACCCGATTTCTTTTTGAAAAATCCGCTTTCATCCAACAAACTTATAACTTTATATTCATAATAGCCGTCGAGCCCCATTTTGGTTAGATTTTCTATTTTTAGATTGTATTCGTACTGCTGTCTTTGTTCTTCTTGTTGCTTTCGTTCTTCCTCTCGTTGCTTTCTTCTTTGTTCCTTTTCTTCTGCGCTCAAACTATCATTTTGTTTTTCATCGTAAATGTCATGCCAATGTTCTATAAATCTCGCATGTTCATGCTCGGGAAAGCGTTCTTTAAACTCTTCTAAAATCGCTTTAAAGGAGTCTTCCGCGTTCATGCTGACCAAAACCTTTTTGTTAAAACACGTACACTCATAACAAAGAATCGTATCGTCATCCAACCATGAGTAATTTTCCATAAGTCCAAGTTTATTTCCGCACAAACCACAAAAATATTTTGCCATTTTAATCTCCTAATAAATGTACTGCCCGAAAGCCCTTTGTTTCCAAGGGTTTCCGGGCACTTGTAAGCCAGTTTGTATTATTCCCACTCTATTGTGCCAGAGGGCTTGGGAGTGAGGTCGTAAAGCACGCGGTTAATGCCGTTTACCTCGTTGGTAATGCGGGAAGTAACCTTGTGAAGCACGCTGTAAGGGATTTCTTCGATAGATGCGGTCATAGCATCAACGGTATTTACGGCGCGT
>JAFYOG010000003.1 GCA_017560285.1 Clostridia bacterium | reverse complement strand
TATCGTAAATAGAAACGGTTTCGCCCTCTTGGATGCCTGCTTCTTCCAAGGCGGAAATTACGCCTTTATCGCGCAGTACCCTTTGGAAGAACTGCAGGGATTCGTAATCGTCGAAGTTGATATCGTTGCAAAGGCGCTTTAGCCATTCGCCTATTACGTGGTAGATGCCGTCCTTATATTCTACAGAAACAGACATATCTACTTCCTGTACGGTTTCTACGTATTCTTCTTCGTAATAGGTTATAGGGGGAAGCTCTTGTAGCTTGCGGGCAACCGCCTTCATAAGGTCGGAAACGCCTTCATCAAGCCCGCCTGCGATAAGGTAAAGCTCGCAACCCACAGATTCGGCATATGCCTTTACTGCGGCAAGGTGGTCTTCGCTGTAGCCTAAATCGATTTTGTTTGCAACCAAAATTTGCGGTCTCGAGGCAAGCTCGGGGCTGTATTTTTTTAGTTCTTGATTTATCATCAATATATCCGACAAGGGGTCTTCCCTTTCACTGGCGGAAATATCGAAAACGTGAAGTATAAGACGGCAACGGTCTACGTGGCGAAGAAAATCGTGGCCTAAGCCCAAGCCGTCGGAGGCACCCTCGATAAGACCGGGGATGTCTGCCATAACAAAGTTTTTATCGTATACCGAAACAACGCCCAAATTGGGAGATAGGGTTGTAAAGTGGTAGTTTGCAATTTTGGGTCTTGCCGAGGAAACCTCGGAAAGTAAGGTAGATTTACCAACGTTGGGGAAGCCTACCAAGCCAACGTCGGCAAGCATTTTAAGCTCTAACGTAACGTTGCGTTCTGCGCCGTCAACACCGCTTTTTGCAAAACGGGGTACCTGACGTGTAGGTGTGGCAAAATGGCTGTTACCCCAGCCGCCCTTGCCGCCGCGAGCCGCTATATAGGGCAAGCCGTCGGACATATCGTGTATAACAAGACCGCTTTCGGGGTCACGCAGTACGGTGCCGCGGGGCACTTTTATAAGCAAATCCTCGCCGTATTTGCCGTGGCAGCGCTTGGGCATACCGTCGGCGCCGTTGGGGGCAACGAATTTGCGGTGGTATTTAAAGTTAAGCAGGGTGTTTTCGCCCTCGTCCACAACGAAAACGATATTACCGCCCTTGCCGCCGTCGCCGCCATCGGGGCCGCCCTTGGCAACATACTTTTCGCGGCGGAAGGAAACACATCCGTTACCGCCGTTGCCGGCTTTTATATATATTGTAACCTTATCTATGAACATAATATGCTTCCTCCTGAAATTTACGAAGTTTTGACAAAGAAATTCGGCGCAGAACGGCATAGCTTTTATCTGTGCCAAATTTCAAAGCCAAAAAATAAAAATAAAGAGTAGGTCGGAAGGATTATTCCGACGTACTCTTTACCTGTGCAAAAATTACTCTGCTTCTACAGCGTAAACGCTTACTTTCTTTCTGCCGCCTGCCATAGGTTCGAACTTAACGGTACCGTCAACAAGGGCGAAAAGGGTGTCGTCGGAGCCACGGCCGACATTCACGCCGGGATGAATCTTGGTGCCTCTTTGACGCATAAGAATGTTGCCGGCAGTAACAAACTGACCGTCCTGTCTCTTAACGCCAAGACGCTTGGATTCGCTATCACGACCGTTCTTGGTAGAACCAACACCTTTTTTATGTGCAAAGAACTGAATAGACAATCTGAGCATAATTGGAGCTCCTTTCGAAAAATTTAGTTAATGATTACCCTGATATATTTGGGATAATCCTGGGCAAGTGTGCACAGTTCGTTGTGCAAGCCTGCAATAAGGGCGTAACCGCGGGCATCGTCGCTTTTTAGGGAACATACAAGATCTGCGCTTTCTTCGTTAACCGAAATATCGGCTTCTAACGAAAAGGAGTTTGTAATATTGTTCGCCGTAAGGAACGCCATAGAGCTAACCGCCGCGCAAACGATATCGCTGCCGGATTCGGCATAGCCCGAATGACCGCTTATACGGAATTTGTAAAATTGTTCGTTCTTTTTATAGAACGCTGCGGTAATCATCGCTTATTTTGCGATGCTGAGAATCTGAAGCTTGGTATAAGGCTGTCTGTGGCCGATGTGCTTCTTGGAATCCTTCTTGGGCTTGTACTTGATTACGTGAATCTTCTTGCCCTTGCCGTTCTTTACTACGTTAGCAGTAACGGTTGCGTTTACGGTAGGAGTACCAACTACGAAACCATCTTCGCCGCCGATTGCAAGAACCTTTTCGAAGGTGTAGGTAGAGCCTTCTTCAACATTAAGCTTTTCTACAAAGATAATGTCGCCTTCGTTAACTTTGTACTGCTTTCCGCCTGTTTCCACGATTGCAAACATTTGTAAGCACCATTCCTTTCTATAGACTCGCTGCTTAGTAGGTGTGCATGCGCAACTTATAAAACCCCATACATGCGGCAAATGCTACTATAACACAAAAAAGCCCTGTTGTCAAGGCTTTTTGTCAAGTTTTTTATAGGTTTTTATACGTTGGCGTAGGCTTTGTTCTTTAACCGTAAATTATCGGCTATCATGGCAATAAATTCTGAATTTGTGGGCTTCCCGCGGGAATTTTGCACCGTATAGCCGAAGAAAGAATTAAGAACGTCTAAATCTCCCCTATCCCAAGCAACCTCGATAGCGTGGCGGATAGCACGCTCCACGCGAGAGCTGGTTGTGCCGTATTGCTTTGCAACGGTGGGATATAATATCTTTGTAACCGAATTTATAATCTCGGTATCGTTAATTGTCATAATTATTGCGGAACGCAGATATTGATAGCCCTTTATATGGGCGGGTACGCCGATTTGGTGAATAATTTTGGTTACCTGTGTTTCTAAATCGGTTTCCTCTTTGCCGGGGATTTGGGCGCCGCCGCGTCTTCTGCCTTTATCGGCAAGTCGGCGAATACGGTCTGCCAAGGAATTAAAATCCACGGGCTTTAGCATACAGTAAGCCGCGCCGCATTCACAGCATTCCTCGAACAGGTTTTGGCTTGCAAAGGATGCCAGCATAATAAACGACGGGAAATCTTCGGGCATTTGCTTTTTTGCGGTTTTAATAAGACCTACCCCATCGATTTTACTTAAGTACAAATCCGAAATAACTATGTTGGGCTTTGTCCTTGCCATTTTAGAAAAGGCTTCTTGTCCGTCGGCGGCTTCGGCTACTACTTCTATATCCAACCTGCGAAGGTATTGGACACATTGGGTTCTGAACTCGTTGTTGCTGTCGGCAACGAGAACTCTCGGTTTTTCCATAATATTGTTGCTCCTTGCATATTTATTTTCTGTAGGGATATTTTAGCACAGAAAATAACACATTATCAATAGATTTCCATTGAAAATACAGGGGTTTTGGGAACTTTCGTACGCCATAATTCGGGGTTTTTGCGGCATATTTTTCTATATTTTACCACATTTGACGGCAAAACACAAATATTTTGTCGAAATTTGTCGAATTACGGTTTTTGTAAAAAAGTTCCGCAAAAAACAGGCTTTTGGGCAACAATGTCGAATATTGAATTTTTAGACGTTTTTGGTTTTTTGCTTCCGGAAGCGCAACCACAGAAAATAAAAAATGCGCAGCCGAAGCTACGCATAAAAAACACATAGCTCCGTTACTGCGACATAACTTTTCCACAAAGACACGCGAAGGTATAATTGTAGGAGCTTGTGATTTTTTCAAACACAAGCTTCACGTTTCTTTGCGTAAAAATATTAAGTTATGTCGCATTTGAATTTTACCACATTATTGTATAAAGGTCAAGGAAATATTATTTACATTTTCCCCTTTATTTCGACAAATGGCAAAAAAACAAAGCCGTTTTGGAATACAAACGGCTTTGTGCGGCTGTGTTTTTTATTCTTTATCCCACTTTTCGCAGAGCTTTGTAATATCGTCGGCGAACTTAGAAACGTCTTTGTTTGCGCCTTGGCGGTATTTTTC
This sequence comes from Clostridia bacterium, assembly GCA_017560285.1. Classification (GTDB taxonomy): domain Bacteria; phylum Bacillota; class Clostridia; order Oscillospirales; family CAG-382; genus Coliplasma. Next base: position 1,265 of record JAFYOG010000003.1, on the reverse strand, counting down.
TACCACGCGGTTAAGCCAACGGGAGGCGGCAAGCAATTTGCCGAAAACGGGGGTTTCTTTCTTTTGGTTGTCGTTATAAGGCTGTTTTACAATGCGCTTGCGGTTACCTATTTCTAAGCAGATGCCAGAAATAAGGTCGTATTCCGCGCCGTTATAGGGGGCGGTGGCGTTTATGCCCAGCTTTTCTTTTATAAGCAGGGCAAATTCGTCGCAAACGGTATCGTCGCCGTGGTTTACAAACACGGTGCGGGGCTTTTGGTCGAAGCCTTCTATCCAATTTAAAAGCATATTCATATCGGCATGGCCGCTTATACCGTCGAGCTGACAGATATTTGCGTTAACCTTAATTTCCTCGCCGAAGAGCCTAACGGTAGGCTCGCCGTCGATAAGCATTCTGCCCAAGGTGCCGACAGACTGATACCCCACGAACAGCACGGTGCTTTCCCTGCGCCAAAGATTATGCTTTAGGTGGTGGCGTATTCTGCCCGCCTCGCACATACCGCTGGCAGAAAGAATAACCTTTGGGGTTTTATCAAGATTTATCTTAACAGAATCGTCGGCGGTTACCGAAAGGGTTAAGCCCTTAAACTTTATGGGGTTAATTCCCTTTTCTAACAGCGCTAAGGTTTCGGTATCGAAATAATCGTAAAGGTCGCTGCTGTATATCTCGGTAGCCTCTACCGCAAGGGGGCTGTCTACGTATACGGGAAAATCGTTATGGCCTTGGATTAAGCCCTTTTCTTTAATTTCCCGCAGTAAATAAAGCATTTCCTGCGTTCTGCCTATGGCAAAGCAGGGTATAACCAAATTGCCGCCTTTATCTAAGGTGCTTTGCAATATTTTGGTTAATTGGGAAATATAATCCGGTCGCGGACCGTGGGTGCGGTTGCCGTAGGTAGATTCGATAACCACGTAATCTGCCCTTTTGGGCTGGCAGGCATCGCGGATTATGGGGCGGGTGTGGTTGCCCAAATCCCCCGAAAATACTATTGTTTCGGTGGTTCCGCCCTCGGTTATTTCCAAGCTGATGCTGGAAGAACCAAGCAAATGGCCTGCATCGATAAACGATACATTTATTCCTTTGGCAATCTCGTAAACCTTATTATAGCTGCATCCCACAAACTGCTTTAAAGCCTTTTGGGCATCCTCGGTGGTATACATAGGCTCGTATAGCTCGCCGCCTGCGCGCTTTGCCTTGCGGTTGCGCCATTTTGCCTCGGATTCTTGAATGTGTGCGGAATCCATAAGCATTATCTGACACAGCT
>JAFYOG010000237.1 GCA_017560285.1 Clostridia bacterium | reverse complement strand
GAGAACGGCGAGGAAGTGCCGCTTTGGGAGTTCAAGCACACCCTGCAGGAGTTACACACGCTTCGAGAGAAAAACGCCTTTGTGTTCGACACGCAGTATATGCAGAACCCCCGACCGCTTACGGGCTTGATGTACGAACGCGGGTTTAGAACCTACGACGTTCTACCCGTAACCAAGCAAAGCAAGGTAAAGGCGTACATAGATACAGCCGACACAGGCGCGGACTTCCTTTGTATGATTGTTTACGTTGAAACGGAGATAGGAAACTACGTCCTCGATGTTTACTACACGCAGGAAGCTATGGAAACCACCGAAGCGGAAACCGCCCGTATTATTTGCCAGCACGCAGTAGACGAAGTATGCGTAGAGAGCAACAACGGCGGGCGCGGCTTCGCCCGAACGGTAGAAAAGAATTGCCGAATTATGGCGAACAACAAAACGGCGTTTACGTGGTTCACGCAGACCGAAAACAAGAACGTCCGAATATTCAACCATTCGGCAGAGGTACAGAACCTAACGTTTTTCCCGAAAGATTGGGCGCGTTTGTACCCGAAGTTCTACCGAGATATAACGCAGTACAAGAAGGAAGGCAAGAACGCGCATGACGACGCGCCTGACGCACTTACAGGAACGGTAGAACGCCGTAAAAAAGGTTCACAGATTAAGAAACTAAAACGAACATTTAATTAACAAGAATATGAACGAGCAAGTAGAAAAGCAAGCATTAGAACAAATGCTATCCGAAGGCAGCTACGCAGCAGCTATTAACGAGTTAAGGAACGGACGACTAACCAGCCAGCCGAATACAGAGAAGAACGTTAAGGAGTACGACCCGAAGTTACACGACGTAAACGACCCGAAGCTGCGCCCCGACAAATTAGTAGTCGTAGACAAAGACAGCGACGAATACGGGGAAGTAAAAAACGTAAACCCGAACGTAGAGTTTACAACGGAACAGGGTTACAGAATTGAAGCAGTAAACCGCGTAGCGTTGGCTATACAGAAGCTTATTACCAAGCGCGCCGTAGCCTTCACGTTCGGAAACCCCGTAAACTACAACGCAACGCCCGAAGAGAATACCAAAGAAGCGGACGTATTGAAGGCGATAAACCGCATTTTGCACGACGTTAAGGAGCGCACCATTAACAGAAAGGTAGCGCGCAGCTTATACAACAGCACCGAAGTAGCCGAATTGTGGTATCCTGTAGAAGCCCGCGAAGAACATACCGTTTACGGCTTCCCGACAAAACGCAAGTTCAAAGTAGCGATATTTAGCCCAGCGTTGGGCGATAGGCTTTACCCATACTTCGACGAAACCCGCGATATGGTAGCGTTTAGCCGCGAGTTCAGCCGCAAGGATAAGGATTTACAGGAACGCACATACTTCGAAACCTACACAGCCGACAAACACTATATGTGGTATTGCGACGGTACGCAGGGCATAGAAGCAGGGCGCGAATGGACGTTAGTAGAGGGCTACCCGAAGGACTTAGGCATAGGCAAGATACCCGTTATTTACGGCTGCCAGCCACAGACCGAATGGGAAGACGTACAGGGGCTTATAGACCGATTGGAAAAGCTTCTTTCAAACTTCGCCGAAACCAACGACTACCACGCCGCGCCGAAAATCTTTGTAGAGGGTCACGTCGTAGGCTTCGCGCGTAAGGGAGAAGCGGGCGGCATAATTGAGGGCGAGGAAGGCTCGAAGGCTTCTTATTTGAGCTGGCAGAGCGCACCCGAAAGCGTAAAGCTTGAAATAGACACCTTGCTCCGCATGATTTACACCATAACCCAAACGCCCGACATTTCTTTCGACACCGTTAAGGGCATAGGCGCAGTAAGCGGCGTAGCCTTGAAGCTTCTATTTATGGACGCGCACCTAAAAGTACAGGATAAGTGCGAAATATTCGACGAGTACCTACAAAGACGCGTAAACGTAATAAAGGCGTTCTTGAAGCAAGCGAACGCGGGCGCGAAGGACTTTACGGCAGCTTGCGACAGCATTATAGTAGAACCCGAAATAGTACCCTACATTATTGAGGACGAGCTAAGCAAGATTAACCTGTTACAGGCAGCCAACGGACAGAAGCCAATAGCCAGCCAGCAGACAACGGTGCGACGTTTGGGCTGGACAGACAACCCCGACGAAGAGCTGGAGCGTATAGCGCAGGAACAGGAGCGCGACAACGCTTTTTATCAAGGCGAACCCACTATTTAGCCGAAAGCGTATTATTTTAATACCTAAAACGCCGCGTGTGCGCGTTTCTTTGCCCCGATGATACAAATATACAGGCGGGACGAGAAACGCGCTTAGACGCGGGATTTAATAAAAATAACTATGGCGGAAGAAAAACTAATAGTACAGCTTCGAGGATTTGACGCTAAGCATTACAGGACGACGGAGAAGTACGCTAAGCAAGTAGAACGCTTGTACGACACAGCCGTGCAGGAGATGGCGACGGCGGCAAGCGGTTTAACGTTGGGCGAAGACGAAACGTTTACCTTTGACCGATACCCGAAAGCCAAGAAACAGGCGCAGGGAATTGTTACGCGTTTGGCGCAGCGCATAGAAGCCGTAACCACGCAGGGAGTAAAAGCCGAATGGGAAGCCGCGTGCCATAAGAACGACGCGTTTGTAGGTTCGATTATTCGCACCAGCCAGCTAACGAAGGAAGAAGCGGAGCAGTACAACTCGCGCAACCTTGAAGCCCTAAGCACGTTCCAGCAGCGCAAAGTAGGCGGGCTTAACCTTAGCCAGCGCGTATGGAAGTACGTCGGCGACTTCCGCGACGCTATGGAATTGGGTATAGACATAGGGTTAGGCGAAGGACGCAGCGCGGCAGAGCTTAGCCGAGATTTGCGGCAGTACCTACGCGAACCCGACAGGCTTTATAGAAGGGTAAGGGATAAGGGCGGCAACCTACGACTAAGCAAGGCAGCGAAAATGTACCATTCGGGACAGGGCGTTTATAGAAGTTCGTATAAGAACGCTATGCGTTTGGCACGAACCGAAATAAATATGGCGTACAGAGAAGCCGAGTACCAGCGGTGGCAGCAATTAGATTTTGTTGTAGGCTTCCGCATACATTTGAGCAACAACCACACCATACTGAACAGCAAGGGCGAACCCGTACCGTTCCACGATATATGCGACGAATTGGCGGGCGACTACCCGAAAACGTTTAAGTTCGTAGGCTGGCATCCACAATGCCGCTGCTTCGTTACGCCTATATTGAGCGACTACGACGAATATAACAAGAACAGGGCGAACAGGCTTAAAGCCATAGTACGGAAGCAACAGTACAAAGCTTTGCCTTCACGTCGTACCGTTACAGACGTACCCCCGACGTTCCGCAAGTATATAGAGGGCATAGAAGAGCGCGCGAAGGGTTGGAAGTCGCAACCCTACTACATACGCGACAACTTCAAAGGCGGTGTTATTGGCGGCGGTTTGAACGGTAGAATACCGACCAAGACGATGAACACCGTACAGCCTTGTACCGAGTTCGACGGGCTTATATCTTCGTTGAAGCGTTGGGCTTACGCCTTCGGTTTGAACGTTAGCGGGCTGGACGCGCTTAGGAACGCGGGCGACAGGAACGCGCTGAAGCTTGAAGTAGACAGGATAAACGCGATAGCCACGCAAAGGCAAGACGAGTGGATAGACGCGAGCAGCGAGCTACAAGCTACGCTAACGAAGATAAAAGAAGAAGGGTTTTACGAGCTGGAAGACGAGTACAGGGCAACGCTTAAAGACAACTTCTGCGACTCCTCAAAGTATTACGCCGATTGCATTGCACGACTTAAACAGGCGGTCGCTAAGGCGTTGGCAGAGCTTAAAGCAGCCATTACGAAGAGAGAGGAAACGAGAGCTAAGGGCGGCGACACACCGCACAGGGCTATGAAGACAACCTACAACGATAGAAGCGAGGTGCGCGACACAGTTAAGGCTATTAACGGCGGTTTAACGGAAGCGTGGTTTAGGCACGGAGTCGGAAGGCTTGAAGTAGAAACCAACAAGAACAACAACGGCTCTACTGTAAAGGCAACGGGCGACATTTGGCTAAGGAAGGAACGCTTAGAAAAAGTTATGTCAGCCTTCGCGAAGATAGGACAGGGACGAAGCGCGGATATTACCGAGCAGGAAGCCGACGCTATGGCTACCTATTGGCACGAGATTACGCACAACAGAAACAAAACGTCTACCAACGCAGGAAGCCAAGCGAGCAAGTCGCGCCGATATATGGAGCTTGCAAACGAATTTGTAGCACGAAAGACGCTTCCCGAATTTTATAGCACGTTGGGCTGCGCTAAAACGCCACACCCGCAATTTATAGACAACCGAGCGTCTACGGGCTACAACGCTATGGTAAACAACTACGACGGCGTAATTAAGACTTTGAAGCTTGACGCTGGGAAGACGTTAGGAGCGGTTAGAACCTACTTGTTTAACGAGGACTACGCGACCCAAAAGACGGGCTTAGTAGAGGGATTAAAGGCTGGCGGAATAAGGAAGCTGGACGGAACGAAGCCGACAACGGCGGAGATAGGAAAGCTTGTTAGCCTTTGCAGTACGGGAAGAAGTTGGGCGTATGTAGAAAATTGGCTGAGGATAAACGGCTATATAAAGTAAAAAGGGGCTTTTTAGACCCCTTTTTTATTCGTTAAAGCTATCTTCGTAGGCTTTAAGTTCCTTTGCAAATTCACGCCTTACGGCAGCTTCCAAAGCCTTGTTTTTAGTTGTTGTTGCTAATTCCAAGAAGGCGCGGGCGCGTTCATCGTAGGCGGATATACTAATTTGTTCTAAGTGTTCTTCGACGCTTGAACATTCCGTAATTTCTTCCAGCAAAGCCGCGTCGTTGCAGAAGTCGAAGACGGTTTTACTTCTTAGGTTTTTGTACTTTCCCATAACGTCTATTTGTTAGTTATACGTTCTACTTCCAATTCAACCGAAGGGAGTACCGCGCCTTCCGCTGGGGGGAAGTATTTTAATACTAATTCGTTGAAGCGGTTTTGTGCTTCCGCTACTTCTTCCGCCGAAGCCGCTAAATTATCCATAACTACGGCGAGCTTCGCGGCTTGTTCGTTTATTAGTTTGATTGCGTCCTGTTCCATAGGTTTAATATTACGGTACAAAAATATAGATTATTTCCTACATACCAAAACAACGCCGTCCGCGCGCGATTGTTTACAGCCCCATAGAACACCACACAGCACCAACGTAACAGAAAAAAGCTAAACTAACAGAGCGCAAAGGGACAATATACGGCACTTTATAGCCCCATTTGCGAAGATTTGGCGAAGAGTTTGTAATTATTACGCGATTGAAGTATTAAGGTAATACGCTAATTTTGCAGCGTAGAAGTAAATAAAAGCAAAACAAAAACAAAAGTATGAATTTGAACGAAGCAATTTTAGCACTACTGAAAGCAGCATTTTCGGGCGTGCGAGAAGACGGTCTTAGGCATTTGGCAGCCGCTATCGGCTTACAAGTAACCACCGAAGAGGAGGCTAAGGAAGTCGTAGGTAAGCTTACCGCCGACGCAGTTAGCAAGTATGTACAGGATTGGCGCAGCGGCGCAGACGCAGAGATAGCGAAAGCTAACAAGACCTACGAAGACGGGCTTAAAAAGAAGTACGACTTTGTAGAGCGTCAGCAGACACCGCCGACACCACCGACACAGACACCCCCCGAAGGTTTGACCCTTGACGCGATTAGCAAGCTTATAGACTCTAAGCTGTCGGGCGTACAGAATAGTATTACCGCACTTGCAGGAGAGAGAACAGCAGCAGCACGTCGCGACCAATTCATTAAGAAACTTACCGACGCAAAGGTAGACCAAGCGAGCCAAGCGATGATGTTGCGCAACTTCGACCGCATAAGCCCGACCCTTACCAGCGACGATGAGTTTAACGCTTACCTTACGGAAGCCGATAGCGATATAGCCGCTATTGTAAAAGAACGCGCCGACAGAGGACTAAGCGGACACGACAAACCCCTATTCGGAGCCGTGAACGAAAAGGGCGTAAGTAGTGCCGTTTCAGACTACATTAAGGAGCGTTCGGAGAGTGGAACAGCCTTAACAGGCAAAGAAGTTTAACTATTAACACATTTGCAAAATGGGTTTACGAATTGAAAGAAAGCAGGACAAGCGCGTAGTACACGCTTGTACGCATAACCTTGCGGACATTCCGAACGGTGTAACCGTTTCAGCCGCCGACCTTATTGCTGGTTCGGTTTTGCAGGAAGGTACAGCACTCGGCAAGGATAGCGCAGGACTTTACCACGTTGTAAAGACCGCCCGTCTTACCGAAGCTGCGACCACTTCAACAACCGTTTACAAGGTAGAGAAAGGTCACCATTTCAAAGAAGGCGACTTTGTTATGCTTAAAAAGGGGGGCAAAGCCTACGCCATTGCAAGCATTAACAAGGCAAACGCCGCATACGACGAAATTACAGTAGGCACAACGCTGGGCGTAACCGCAGCTATTGGCGGCGCGTTGATGCAAGCAGCAGCCGAGAGTACAGGAAGTTCGTCAGCGTTCAAGTACCAGCCCAAAGCTATGACAGGCGACAGCTACACCGTTGAAGCTTTGAGCAACCACGCAGTCGTGGCGGTAACTATTGGACAGTTCAAAGAGAGTGTTATCCCAGCCGTAGGCGACGACATTAAAGCCGCTTTCGCTGGTAGTATTGTATTCATTTAACAGGGCATAAGTTATGATACAGACATTAATGAGGGGACTTGTTGAGAAGGATATGCAAGCCGTAGTAAACAGCTACGACCTTAAAGCGTATTACTACCCTTCTTTGTTCCCGTTGAAGGAGAGCTACACGCTCACATGGAAAGCACTTGAAGCGCAAACAGGCTTGAAGATTGCCGCCGATTTGGTAGCGCGTGGTGCTTCTATTGACAAGAAGACCCGCGAAGCTATTGCACGCTTGCAGGGCGATATGCCTAAAATTGCTATTAAGCGCACAAAGAACGACGAGGAGCTAAGCGAGTACGACGTTATGGTCGCTATGACTTCGCAGAACCCCGACTTGCGCGCGCTTGTAGAGGTTTGGGCGGAAGATACTAACTTCTGTTGGAACGGCGTAGCCGCACGTTTGGAGTGGATGGCTTTGCAGCAGATTTCACTCGGTAAGATTACACTTACCAACGAGAACAACGGTTCGGTAATTAGCGAATACGACGTAGACTATGGTATCGACGCTTCGCACAAGGTAGGCTACCAAACAGGCTCGGCAAGCTGGGCTAATTCTACTTCGGCAAAGCCTATTACAAAGGACTTTAAGGCAGTAGTAGCAGCAGCTAAGAAGGAAGGCGTAAGCTTGAAGTTTGCGTTTATGTCCCTTGACACCTTCGCGACATTCGCGGAAACAGTAGAGGTACAGAAAACTTGCGCTTCATTCGCAGCCAACGCGCTGGGTATCGCACAGACCCCAAGCGTAGAACAGGTAAATACAGCCCTTCGCGGTTTGCCTTACTTGCGCGGCTTGCAGCTTGTAGTGATTGACCAAGACATTACCGTAGAGCTTCCCAACGGCACACGCCACACAGGAAACCCATTTACGGAGAACGTCGTGCTGTTTACCGAAAGCAAGGTTTTGGGTAACACCTTCTGGAAGAAGCCCGCAGACCTTAGCGTTAAGGGTTCAGTAGCTATTAAGGCTATGAACGGTCACACATTGATTAAGAAGTTTGCTAACGAAGAGCCGTTAGAAGAGGTAACAATGGGTATTGCTAACGCGTTCCCCGCGTGGACTTCTTCAAGCCGTTCGTGGTTGATGCAGACCGACAACAGCGCGTGGACACACTAACAACAAGGTAGGGAGCGGCTACGGCTACTTCCTACCCTAACCCCTTATAGTTATGACATACAAAGAATGGTTTACCCGTACTACTACGCGTTTCGGCATTGAAGCGGCTGACGTAGAACTAATTCTAACGAACCAGCAAGCAACAATACCCGACGCAAACGCGGAAGTAGACGTAACGACGGCGAAGAAAGCACTTTGCAAAGAGTTCGGCTCGCTTATTCCGTTGGCTAACGTTAGCGAAGGCGGTTACAGCGTTTCGTGGAATTGGGAAGCTATTAAGTTTTGGTACAAACAAACCTGTGGCGAATTGGGTATAACACCCCTAACCACGCCAAAGGTAAGGAACAGAAGTAATAGATGGTAACGGACGTAGTAAGCAGGCAATACCCGCACTATCTTTATAGATACGAAGCAGGGGAAGCAACACAGGACGAAAACGGCAGCTGGCAGCCAGCCAGCGAAGGCTGGGTTTTACACGGCGTTTGCAGAGAAGAAACAAACGGCAAGGGAACACAGATACAAGCCACAGACGGACGGTTTATTACGTTTGCGTCGTTAGTTCAGCTTCCAAAAGGCACGCAGCGCGTACCCGAAGGGACGCTAATAGCGGTCGCAGAAATGCCGTTAGAGCCTTCGCAATTACTTGAAGAAGCCAAAGCAGCAGGGGTAATTAGAGTTAGTGGCGATTGCCTTAAATTCGATAACGGGCGTTTGCATTGTAGAATATGGGTGTAAAAGCAACTTTCAAGAACAGCATAGACGACGTTTTTAGCGAGTTTTTAGCGGAAGTAGAACGGAAGATTATAGAAAGCCTGTACAGGGTTGGAGAAGAAGCCGTAACACACGCTAAGCTGATAGCCCCCGAAATTGGCTTCAAAGACCAAACGGGCGCGCTTCGTTCGTCTATTGGCTACGCGGTATTCAAAGACGGCACGCCTATAAGCCTGACCTTTGAAGCAGGAACGGGCGAAAAGGCAGCGGAAGGAGTAAAGACGGGCGAGAATTTAGCCAAACAGGTAGGCGCAATGACAGAGGGCTACGCGCTTGTAGTAGTAGCAGGAATGAATTACGCCGTACACGTTGAAAGCAAAGGACGCGACGTTTTGACCTCAGCCGAAAAGCTTGCCGAAAAGAGTATAGCGCGAGAGTTGGCAGACTTAATTACAAACATTAAAGACGCATTTAGATAATGAAAACTTGCAGCAGCATAGACACCGACGACATACTGTTTAAGGTGGTAAGCGAAGCCGTTGCTTCGGGAGCGGTTAAGATAAGCGGCGGCATTTACCCGCAAGGGGAACGCCCCGACGACAGCACTGCAGAGGACATAGTAATAAACACTATTTCCATTACGCAGGACAAACCGCAAAGCGGCACTTCAAATGTAAATATTTGGGTCGCCGACGAAAAAGTAACGATTAACAAGCGACAGCAATACAAGAGCAAGCGGGAACGGCTTAGAGAGTTAGGCAACGCGCTTGTAGATTATTTGAAGGCGCAGAACCTCGCAGACCTTGAATTTTGGATAGAGGACGACACGACATTAAAGGAAGCGGCAGTAAACCAGCACTACCGCAACTTACGAATAGGCTGGTGTATTCATTAAATTTTTAACAGTTGAATATATGGCAAATATTGTAACATTGGGCTTGTCTAAGATTTTGGGTAAGGCAAGCGAACCCGCAAAGTGCGATTTCAGCGAAACCGACTATACAGCCTTCGGCTTGACCTACGAGGACACAGCCAAGATGTCGCAGGGCGACGCAGAGGTGCAGGAGTTTTACGCCGAAGAGGAAGACGACCCCATCGACACCATAGAGAAGGCGGGTAAAATTACCTTCAATTTTTCTATTATGAACCCCGACACAGCGGTACTAAAACGTTTGTTCGGCGGCGAAGTAGCAGAGGACGTGTGGGCGTACCCCGATACCGTTGCTTCGGTAGAAGAGTCGGTTATCATTGTTCCCCGTAAGGGCTTGAAGTTCCAAGTACCGAGAATGAAGCTCGTAGCCAAGATTAACGGCGAATTTTCTAAGAAAGGTTTGCTGCTTATTGAGGTTACAGGCACAGTACTCAAGCCTAAAACTTCGGGCTTGAAGAAGATTTACGTTACTAAGGTAGCTTAAAGCCGAACACTATCAGCATTAACCCGAAAGCCCCGTTATTAAGAATTTCGGGGCTTTCATTGGATATAAGAGTATGGAAACAACAGACAAAATAGAAGCTTTGCACCAAGAACGCAGCGAATTACGCCGTATGATTGGCGAAGGCATTACGTTCGACATTGACGTAAAGTATAAGCGCAGGAAGCGCGGCTTTTTCGGGCTATTCCAAAAGCGCGAAGAGGTAACAGAAAAACGAGTTTTTAAGATTGCAGAACCTACGTTATCAACGCTTGACAGGCTTAGCGTTTTGTGGTTAGACATAGTCATAGACGAAACGAAGCTTAACAGCGACGACTACCTAAGCACAGCTAAGCAGTTGGCAGCGAAAGAAGCCGAGCGTTTAGCGGAAGTTGTAGCTATGGCTGTATTGGGCGAAGATTACTACGACGTTTCGGAGCGCGGCGGTATGTTCGTGTGGAAGGAGAACAAAGAAAGGTTAGCAGAGCTTAAAAACTTGTTTTTTCACACTATATCCCCTTCCGAACTTTTGACGATTGCTATTTACATAACCAACGTAAGCAATTTAGGGGATTTTACAAATGCTATAAGATTGACAAGCGCAGCGCGCACAAGCGAACCGACAAATCTTATAGACAACGAGGACTAAAAAGCCCGCACGGTAGGCGGGGGTCGGTTTGCTCACACTTTGGCTGGACGTTGGACTACCTCGAACACGGCGTAAGCTGGGGCAAGGTACAGCGTATGTTAATAGACGCGCCGAGCATTGAGGACGAGGAAGAAAAGAAGGGCGACACAAACATAACCCTAACAGACAACAACGCCGACGAAGTATTAGCGATGATTAACAAGTTTAACAGGTAAGACGAACAGTTATGAACATTAACGGTGGCGGTTTGTCGTTTGACTTCACAGCTTCAAACGACCAGCTAAAAAAGATTATAGAAGAGAGCAAACAGGCTATAACGCAGTTTAGCGTAGACGGCGTTAAGGCTGGCAAGGACTTCGGGGCGTCGTTTACGGAAGCTACGAAAGCCTTCGACGCGGCATTTGCCAAGATTGACGCTATTATAGGCGAGAACCAAAGCGAAATAGCGAAGCTTCAAAGCAAGTATAAAGCTTTGGGCGAGGTTATGGACAAAGCGTTTATGAGCGGCGACGATAAGGAGTTCCGCAACGTAAAGAGCCAGCGCGAGCAGATAGAATCCGAAATACGCCTACGCAAGAAGCTTGTAGAGGAAGCGGGAAAGGCTTCCGACGCATTGGTAGCGGAAGAGCGAGCTATGCGACAGAACGAGGAAGCAGCGCGAAAGAACGAAGCTACCCATACTTCCCTAAGAACCCAGCTTAGGCAGTGCCGCGAAGCGTTGGTAGAAATGGAAATGGCAGGACAGCGCGGAACGAAGGAATACGCCGAGATGCAAGCGGAAGCGGCGCGCCTTACAGACGCTATGGCGGACGCACAGGCACAGGCTAACATTTTGGCACACGACCAAGCTGGAATGCAGGGACTTATAAGCGGACTTTCGGGCGTTTCGGGAGCGTTCAGCGCAGCACAGGGCGCGGTGGCGTTGTTTGCGGGCGAGAACGAAGACCTACAAAAGATTATGCTCAAAGTACAGAGCCTTATGAGTATAACGGTAGGCTTGCAGCAAGTACAGCAGACGTTAAACAAGGATAGCGCGTTTACGCTTGTAACGCTTAACGGCATAAAGCAGTGGTGGAATAAGATATTAGCGGCAGGAACGACAGCTACAACAGCGGACACAGCCGCACAGGTGGCAAATACAGCCGCACAGACAGCCAGCACAGCGGCAGCTGGAGCAAATACAACAGCACAGACCGCGAACACCGTAGCCACAGGCGCACAGGCAGCAGCGGCGACGGCAGGAACAGCGGCAAACATAACCTTAGCGGGCGCGTTCCGAATGGTTGGCGCAGCAATTAAGAGTATTCCCGTATTCGGCTGGATTGCTGCAGCAATAGGCGCGCTTATAGGCGTAATTACACACTTTACCAGCAAGGCAAAGAAGGCAAGAGAGGAAGCCGCAAAATTCGGCGAAGCAGTAGCCGACGCAGCGGCAAAACCTATTAGCCAATTTATGGAGCTTCAAACGTCGTGGCTTAGCGTTACGGACTCACTAAAAGCCCGCGAAAAGTGGTTACAGGACAACGCCGACAAGCTTAAAGATTTGGGCTTTGAGGTTCGCAACGTAAAGGAAGCCGAAGACCTGTTAGTTAATTACAGCGACAAGGTTGTAGAAGCTTTTATGTTGAGAGCAAAGGCGGCAGTTATCAGCGAACAGGCGATGGCGAAATACAAAGAAGCCATTAAGAAGCAGCAGGAAGTAGACGCGATGTCCGACACGAAGAGTGTTTACGTTCAAACTTCGAGCTTCGGAACGGGTTACTATGTTACGGGCGAGAACACCGAGAAGAAAAAGAAGCAGAAGGAAGTAGACGCGTTGGAAGCAGAAGCAAAAACTTTGTTCGAAAAGCAGCTACAATTATCGGCGCAGGAAAAGGCTATTTTGCAAGAGATAGGGCAAGGCAGCGCGAAGATTGTAGAAGGCAGCGTAGAAGCCGTAGAACAGCAAATAACACGCCTTCGCGAAGCTTACAGCAGGGCGGCAACAGACAGCGAGCGCGCGAATATTGCGGCGCAGTTGAAGGCAAAAGAAAAGGAGCTGGAGAAGATAGCCTATAAAAACGGCAGCGGCAGCGGTGGCGGAAAGGAAACGGACGCGTACGCCGACCAACTAAACAAGAAGAAGGCACTTTACGCAAAGTACCTAAAATGGATAACAAGCAGCGACGCGACGGTACGCGCAGCAGCTAACACGGAGTTTGCTGGATTGCTTAAAGAAGGTTCGTCGTACCTTGACTATTTGGAGAAGCAGCGCGCGGACATTGAGGGCAAAGCCAAGAAGACGGCGACCGACCTCAAGAACCTTGCAACGCTTAACGACGAGATAGCCAACGCGACCAAAGAAACCGTACTTTCGGACTTCGACGCACAATTACAGCGCGAATTAGCCCAGTGTAACACCATCGCCGAGCGTTTGGCTTTGATTGAAGAGAAACGCCAGCAGTTAGCGGGCGACAATTCGGACGTAGACAACGCGAAGGGCGAAATGCTTAACGAAGCGGAAACCGAAACAAAGGAGCAAGCAAAGCAGGAAACAAAAGCTTTGCTTCAAGAGTACGCGGGCTATTTGCAGGAGAAGCTGGAGTTTGAAGAGAGCTACGCGCGCAAAAGGGGGTTGCTTGTAACACAGGCAGCAACAGCAGCGACCGAAAAGGAACGCAAGATAGCGGAAGCAGCGTTAGCAGCTTTGGACGCTAAAAAGAAGGAGTACGAAGGACAGAGCGGAAGCGAGCAGTACGACGCATTGTTACAGGAATACAGAACCTACCAGCAGCAAATAACCGACATACAGGAGAAATACGAAGCACAGCGAGCGGAAGCGGCAAAACACGGCAATATGGCTATGATTGCCGAGATTAACAAGGCGGAGAAAGCCGCGTTAAGCAAGCTTGCAACGGAGCAGCTTATGGCTTCGGAGAGTTGGGCGGAATTGTTTGGGGATATTGAGAAGCTTAGCACGAAGCAAATAAACAAGCTTTTGGACGACATTAACAACAAGAAAATAGAGTGGTCGGCGCAGTTCAGCCCGAAGGACTTACAGGCGATTAACCAGCAGCTCGAAAAAGCACGCGAAGAGATACACGAGCGCAACCCGTTCGCGGCTTTGCGTGACAGCTTAAAGGAGCTTCGCGAAACATTGAAGGCTGAAAAGCTTCTTAGCAGCGACGACCCGTTTGTAAAGAGTTTGCAGGAAAAGAAGAAGCAATACCAGCAGTACACGGACGCAGTAAACAGCAGCGACAAAACGCTGGCAGGAGCTTCGGCGGAGATTTACAAAGGTCTATTAAGCGAGGGAACGGACTATATAGACTATTTGAAGCGTCGTATTAAAGAACTTGAAAACCTAAAAATTACCGTAGGAATTGACGTTAAGGGCGAAGAAGAGTTAGAAGTCCTTAACGCGGCACTTGCACAGGAACAGGGCGCAGCTAAAAACAAGAGCGCAGCATATAAAGAAGTATTCGCGGACATTGGTAGCTCAGTAGGAATGATAAATAGTGCCTTCGATAAGGTTATAGACGGCATTAAGAATATGGGTATAGCTATGGACGAAGAAACAGCCCGCATACTTGACGACATTAGCAATATGCTTTCGGGTATTGGCGACATTGCTAACGGTATTTCGTCTTCTAACCCGTTGCAAGTGTTAGGGGGAGTAGTTACGCTTATACCAGCAATTACAGACCTTTTTAATAGCCAAGACAGAGAAGCGCGCCGCTCCATTGAACGACACGAAGCAGCCGTAAAGAAGCTGGGGTACGCTTACAACCAACTACAACATATTGTAGACAACGCGTTAGGCGAAGACGTTTACGCGGGACAAAATTCTATGATAGACAATTTGCGCAAGCAGCAAACCGAAATACAGGGCGAAATAGACGCTATTAACGGAATGAAAGACCCCGACGAAGACGCGATAGCCGAGCTTGAAGAGGAATACGCCGAGCTTGAACGACAGATAGAAGACATTTACAAGGCTATTGCGAAGAACATTACAGGAACGTCGGCGCGCGATTTGGCGGCAGACTTGCAAAACGCATTAGTAGAAGCCTTCCAAGCTGGCGAAGACGCGGCGGACGCTTTCGGCGAAGTTGTAGACGATGTATTAGCAAACGCCGTAGCGAACGCTTTGAAGCTGCAACTACTTGAAAAGCCGTTACAGGACGCAATAGACCAGCTTGTAAAAGATATGGGATTTAACGCAGATGGTACGGGAACGTTTGACGGCTTGACAGAAGCGGAACAAAACGCCTTCCGCGAAAAAGTATCAGGGGCAGCAGCCAACTACGAGGCGGCTATGGGTATTTATAAAGACCTTTTAGGCGATTTTATAGAGAACGACCCTACCAGCCTAAGCGGAGCGATAAAGGGAGCTTCACAGGAAAGTATAGACCTATTAGCAGGACAGACGAACGCAGTCCGAGTGAACCAAGTTAAGAACATAGAGCTGGTACGCGAACAACTTTTCTATATAAGCCGCATAGACAGCAACGTAGCTGTAATTAGCGGGCGTTTGCTTTCAATTCTTAACAAGCTTACAGGCAATTCGGACGACTACCGAGCTGCAGGATTTACCGACTAAAATACGTTCTTATGGAATTTATAAAGCTAAAACAAGCGTTAGCAGCCGAAGCAAAAGCGGCGGGCATTTGCGAACAATGGTACTACTACATACTTAGAGCGACAAACAAAGAAAGTCTAATAGCCCTTTTTAACAAGGGCTTAGACTTTTGCATAAATAAACGCTTCCCCAGCGCGGAACTACGCGCAGAGTTCGACGGGATACGTCAGCACTTCGGCGTGTACGACAGCGAAGAGTTTACGGCGAATAATTTGCGAAGAGTTGTAGCCTACGGCACTGCAACGGGACGAATAAAAATAGCGAACTTTGGCGTGTCGTTGATTTGGGCGAGAGATAACAGCACTTTAAGAGTGGAAGCAAGAGATAACGCGTTTGTTTGCGTAAACATAGCAGACAGCGCGAAAGTAGAGATAGAAGCCAGCGACGCAGCGCGCGTTAGTATTGTTCTACACGGCGGAACATATACGAGCAGCACAAGCGGAGCAGCACAAATTAAAGTAATAAATAAACAATAAAGCTATGGCATCAGAAACAAATTTAATTCTTAACATACCATTCGACGAAGCGAACGGGTCTGCAGTAGCATACGACTACGCGACAAACCGAAATGACGCAGCGGTAGAAGGGTGCGCTTTTATTGGTGGTAAGCAAGGCAACTGCATTAACTTCGACGGCAACGGAGCAGCGACGATAGAGAACGACGTAATACCTCTTTCGGGCAACTTTACTATATTGGCGTGGGTAAAAACGAACAACTACCCCGACGGCTTCACAGGGCGAAAGATTGGGCTTTTCTGTAATACAGACGAGGTAGAGGGCTACAAAGAAGTGTGGTTAGACGTTGCACCCGATAGCTGGGGTTTCTTTACCATCAAGAAAGAAGGAAGCGCGATAAGATTGTATTTAGATACGCAGCTGGTTAGTACGTTTACCCTTAGCGCACCACTTACAGGAATTGCGCTGGTGCAGGACATTTACGCGACGGGGTACGCCTACGCAGATTTGGACGAAATTAAGGTCTATAACGTAGTTTTGACCGACGACGAAGTAGCGGAAGAAATTAGTAACGTTTCGCAGCTTGATTACTTCATAGACGGGGTAAACTTCAAAGACTACGACATACGCGTCGAAAGTTCGGCGGGCGTTCTTGACCTTCCGAAGATGAAAAACCCAGCTTCGGCAGATTGGGCGGACTATCACGGCGAGGTGTTGGATTTGACCGATAAACGCTACCAAGCGCGCGAAATTACACTTAACTGCTGGATAAGGGCGACGGGTAAAATTAACTTCGCCGAGAAGATTAACCGCTTCTACGAGCATTTCCGACAGGACGGCACGCAGCGTCTTATGATTTCGATACACCCGACGAAACCGCTTGTTTACGAGGTGTACTGCCCCGACGGTATAGCACCTTCTAAGCGTTGGCACGACGACAAAATGATAGGTACGTTTAGCTTGAAGCTTCGCGAACCTGACCCCGTTAAACGAGTTGTAAGACACCAACGAATCGGAAGTAGCAGCGCGGAAGTTTCCGTAGCCTTGAAGACCGACAAGATGGTTAATATATATTGGGGCGACGGAGAGGTAACGCAGGACGTTTACGGCGACTTCACAGGCAACAAGGCTCTAACGCACCGATACGCAGAGAACGGCATCTACTACGTCGTAATTGCGGGCGTTGTAGAAGAGATTACAGATTTTGCAACTAACGGCATTATAGTATGGAACAAATTGTAATTATACACGAAGACGGTACAACCCTGCCGCTGTTCAGTAAAAGAAACGCTTCAACAGTTAGCAAGGCAACCCAAAAGGTTGCTTTGCTAAACGAAGACGTGGTAGCTATTACAGTACAGGCAGCTACGCCGTTGCAGTTGTATATAGGCGACAAAATTGTCGTATTCGGAAAAAGGTACAGGCTTAACCAGCTTCCCGAAGTAACAAAGGAAGGCGAACGAAAGTACACCTACGAATTAAAATTAGAGGGCGCACAGTACGAGCTGTTAGATATTAAATACCACTTGCCCGAAACTTGCTACGGCGATAACTATTACAGCGACCTATACGGACACCTTCAAATTTTGATGTGGAATATAAACCGCGTTCGCCCTAACGAATGGGCGTTAGGCGAGTACCCCGAAAATACGGAGTTCAAGAACATAAATACGGACGGCAAGAACTGCTTAGCAGCCTTGCAAACGCTTTGTTCGGACTATAACGTAGAATTTGAAATGACCTATACAGGAAGTGTTACAACCCTAAACGTTAAGAAGAAAGTAGGCAGAACCTTGCCGCTTACGCTTCAATTCGGAAGGGGGCGCGGCTTGTACCAGCTCCAGCGCAAGAACGTAAACAATACGGGCATTATTAACCGCCTATTTGTTTACGGCGGTACGGGTAATTTGCCGCAGGACTACCCGCACACAAAGCTGTGCCTATTGGGTACTTCGCGCTTAACTTCGTATATTGAAGACGAAGAGAGCATAAGGAAGTACGGAGTCAAGGAAGGCGAAAAGAATTACAGCGAAGTAGAACCCGAATACAAAGGGACGGTTACAGAGGTGGGCGAAGACTTGAATACGTTTACGGATAGCGCGATGTTCGATTTGAACAAAAAGAAGGACAACGGCGACACGGAATGGCTTATAGACGGAACGCCCGCAAAGGTCAAGTTCCAAAGCGGCGGGCTTGCGGGTTACGAATTTGACATACACAGCTATGACCACGAAACAAGAACGTTCGTTATAAACCCGTTCAAAGACGAGAACGGCGACATATTCCCGTCGGCTGGAGCTTTCCAAATAGAGAAGGGAAACGAATATATTATTACCGAAATTCGCCTACCGACTTCGTATATAACGCAAGCACAGGGGAAGCTGGAAGCGAAGGGGCGCGAAGACTTTGCGACGTTGGTACAGCCGCAAGTAAGCTACGGGCTTTCGATTTCCGACTCCTTTATGATTGCGATGTTTGGGCGAGAAGCGGACACGGAAGTGCTACACGTTGGCGACAGCATACCGATTGTAGACGAAGGCGTAGGAGTAGACAAGGAAGTGCGAATAACGCAGTTAGAGCGCAACCTGTTGAAACCGCACAGCTATACGATTACGCTTAGCGACACCGTTACAAGGTCTACCACGCTGCGAGTATTAAGCGAGATTGAAAACATAAACGAGGTTATCAACATAAACAACCTCGCAGACCCAGCGAAGGCGCGCCGCCGTTGGCTTGCAGCGCAGGAGCTGTTAGGTATGGTTTTCGATACCGAAGGACAGTATTACAGCGAGAAAATTAAGCCGCTAAGTATTGAAACGGCAATGCTCAGCGTAGCGGCAAAAAGCCAGCAGTTTGTTTTAAGCAACGTGCTTATGGAAGCCAACGCGAACGGAAACCCGAACAGCTTTACAGCTTCTAACGGCTTCCTTACTCATTACGCCATAGAAAACGACATAGTAACGTGGAGTTTGGCGGGGGTAAGCTTGACGAACTTAGCCGATAACGCGATGTACATATACGCGAAGTGTTCTAAGAATACCAACGAAGGCACTTACCACCTCACGAACGTAGCTCTAAAAGCCGACGAGGACGCATCGTTTTATTATTTCCTTATTGGTACGCTTTCCAGCGCAATAGCCGACGCAGACGGGAAGCGCAAAGCCCGTATTTTGTCGCTTACATACGGAGCGACAACAATAAACGGACGCTTCATCAGTACGGGACGAATACAGAGCGTAAACGGCGGAAAGGCTTACTTCGATTTAGAGAACGCCGAAATAGGCGGAAAGATTAAATTTGTAAGCGAAGACGGCACATATAAAGACGTTTCGGATGTTGAAAAGGACGCGAACGCGACAAAGGACTACATAGAAAAAAGCCTACCTTCTATTCTTGACGGAATGACCCAGCAGATAGACGGTAAAATAGAAACGTGGTTTCAAGCAGAAGACCCCGCCGAAAGCTGGACTACCGAAACAGAACGCAAACAACATATAGGCGACCTTTGGCACAACACGGACACAAAGGAGTCTAAACGGTATTCGTCCTCGTTCAGTTGGGAGCTGTTAGAGGATAAAGACGCGAAAGAAGCTTTAATAGCAGCCAGCAACGCGCAGGACACTGCAGACGGGAAACGAAGAGTTTTTACGGAAACTCCGAAAGCCCCATACGATAAGGGCGATTTGTGGGTACAGGGCGTAACGGGCGGCATTTTGGTAGCCAACGTTAGCAGAACCAACAAAGAGCAGTACAACGCTGCTGATTGGGTAGCAGCGTCTAACTATACAGGCGACGAGAACCTAAACGCGTTTATAGATAACGTTTACACCCCAGCAATTAACAAGATTACGAACCAGCTGGACGGCGTTATAGAAACGTGGTTTTATTCGGGCGTACCGACGCTTAGCAACGCGCCAGCAAGCGAGTGGGACGATAAAGAAGTACACTTAGGCGATATCTACTACAATAACGAAGACGGTAGCGCGTACAGGTTCGTAAAAGAGGGCGAAACGTATAAGTGGGTAGAGATTGGCGACTCAGCCGTAGCGGAAGCTATGAAAGCAGCAGCAGCGGCGCAAGATACCGCCGACGGCAAACGCAGGGTGTTCGTAACACAGCCGAAGCCACCTTACGACATTGGCGACCTTTGGGCAAACGGAACGTTCCTAAAAATTTGCCTAACACCGAAAGGCGAAAGCGCGACATTTGCCGAAGCGGACTGGGATAACGCGACCAATTACACGGGCGACGAGAACCTGAACGCGTTTATAAACGGAACGTTCAAGAACACAGTAGAAGACATAGCCGCGCAGTTAGACGGTAAAATAGAATGCTGGTACAGCACAACAGACCCGTCTAATAATTGGAGCGACGACGAGAAGGCGAAGCATCAAGGCGACCAATGGTATAACACTTCGGCGAAAAGGCTTTACCGCTACATTTGCGGAAACCAAACGAAGAAGTATTACTATTGGGGGGAGATTACTAACCAAGACGCAATAGCCGCCGCAACAGCCGCAGCTGCAGCACAGGACACTGCGGACGGGAAAAGACGCGTATTTGTTGCAGAGCCTACAACGCCTTACGACGTTGGCGACTTGTGGACTGACGGCGAAGACCTTTACCGCTGTAATAACGCGAGAGCTACGGGGGCTTACGTTGCTTCCGATTGGGGGAAGGCTACCAACTACACCGACGACAGCGCGCTACAAAGCTTTATAGATACCACCTACACACTAATGGTGGAAGAGCTTACAGGGCAAATAGACGGTAAGGTAGAATTTTTCTACACAGCAGCCGACCCGTCTAAAAGCTGGGCGACAACAGATTACAGGAAGCACGTCGGCGACCAATGGTATAATACTTCTACGAAGGAGCTAAAACGCTTCGTTCAGCGTTCAAGCACGCTATTTGAGTGGGAGAAGATAGAGAACAAAGACGCGATAGACGCAGCCGAAGCAGCAGCGCAGGCTCAAGCGGCAGCAGACGGCAAAATGCGCGTGTTTGTAGATACCCCCTACCCGCCTTACGATATTGGCGACCTGTGGCTAACAGGCGGCGAGGAAGACGGCACGCTGAAACGTTGTATAACCGCAAGAGCGGAAGGCGAAACGTACTTAGTAACCGATTGGGTCATAGCAACACACTACGACAACACCAAAACCACCATAGACGGCGGAATAGTAACCAGTGGAACGGTACAGCTTGCAGGAAGCGACAAGAGCATTAAAGCGGGTATAACAGGTGAAGGGACGAGCGACTCCAGCGTAAGAATGTGGGCGGGAGCAAGTAAAGAAAACAGAGCTTCCGCGCCGTTTAGGGTTACGCAAGACGGCAAGATGGTAGCCAGCAACGCAGATATAACGGGAAAAGTAAACGCAACAAGCGGAACGTTTAAGGGGCGAATAGAAGCGCAAGAAGGCGTTTTCTATGGCTCTATTGCAACGCCGCCCGTAGAGTTGGGGGATAACCTAACACCCGTTACGCTTGACTTTTCGAAAGGCTTCAACTTTACGGGAACGATAAGCGGCGGAGCAACGAAAGCGAAAGTTATTAACTTACCGATGTCCGACGAATATATAGGCGTTCAGTGTTCTATAATAAACTACGGCGGAAGCAGTAACGGCTACTACCATATACGCGCAGCCGATACTTCTTACCCGTTGTTGTATAGCGGCAAGTTGGCTAATAGAAACAACGTTACACACCTTAGACTATATGGCTGCGCAGAAGTTAGGCTTAAAGCCATAAAGGTAATGGGAGTAGTACGCTGGTTCGTACAGAACCCGTTAGAATTTTCGTACGACTACCAAAATAGCTGTTTTTCTAATAACTTGCCAAGCGCGATTAGCCGATGTATAGGGGTTTATGTAGTTAAAAGTATAAGTAGTTTGGAAACGGTTATGTGTTCGGACAACAACCCCGTAACGATAAAGAGAACTGCAGAAGGTTACTTTACGTTCACATTCGCAAAGAAACGAAGTAATACTAATTACGATGTAAGAATAGCACAAATCGGAACAACTATAATAGCATTAACACAAAAAACCCTTGAATATTTTAAGATTGAAGCGAGCTACTTATGGTTCGCGTTCGGTTCGGGCGGACAAACATGGGTAGATTTAACAGGGTGGACGCTTGAAATAGTTGAATACGACGTTTAGCGAATACTTCACGGCACAGACGCATGGGTATTTTTAGCCGATTTTCACGGCTTCGGCTAAAAAATACTTCGCGCGTATTTCGCAACGTATTAACTTAATACTAATAATTACTTACTTTTGTAGCGTAAAATAACAAAAATATGGGACAGAATAGAAATGGCGACGTAGTAAGCGCGCAAGTTTCAGTAGCAGGAGTTGTAGACTTTGCTAACGGCAACTTCAAGAAGGACGCTCCGTTTTGCATTAAGAACGACGGCGAAGCGGCGGTAGTTCTTGAAGTAAACCTTTGGGGAATGCCCGAAGGCGAGTTTATAAGCACACGCTTTGAAACAGGGTGGAATCCCGAAATAGTTCGAGAGATTAAGAAAACAAGTATTAACGCAACCCTTTTGTGGGGTTATTAAAAACATAAACTATGGGTTTAATTATTGGCGCGGGCAACACTAAGCCCGTTTTCCCTTACGATTATTACTACGGCGTTCGCATTAAGACGACCGTAGCAGACACCGCGTTAGAAAGAGTAGGACGCGCAGAGCTTCACGCTTCGCTGCCTGTACAGAGCGGTATGCGCCGTTGTTTGCTTGACGACGAAGGCAACGTAGTAACTTACCTTCACGCGACAGACAGCACCAAGACCGACACAGGAGCAGCGGCAGACCTTACAGGCGCAAGCGGTATGGTAATGGTAGAGATACCGAAGCACTACCGAAAGTTCGAGTTTGACGGCACAGATATAGTAGCCCTTATTTCGGCTTACCCTTTGCCAAGCTTCCACGAAGTGCCGAAGATGTACCGAAGCGCATACGAAGCGACAGTAGACCGCACCGTAAGCTCAACGCCTAAGCTGGCTTCGGTAGTAAACACTTCGGCGGAGTTTAGAGGTGGCGCGAACACAGCGGGCTGGGACGGCACTTATAGAAGCTTGTTAGGAAAGCCAGCTACAAGCATTTCGCTAACCAACTTCCGCAAGTACGCGCGTAACAGAGGAACAGCAGGACGCAGCGGCGCGGGTTGGAATTGCGACCTCTACGAAGCGCAGTTAGCGACCTATTGGCTTTACGTTATTGAGTACGCGAACCGTAACTGCCAAGCCGACTACAACCCCGAACTAACAAGCGAGGGTTACAGACAGGGCGGATTAGGCGCGGGCGTAACAACGCTTAACGATAGCAAGTGGAGCGCGTTTAACAGCTATAACCCGTTCGTACCTTGCGGAACTACCAACCAGCTGGGCAACAACACAGGCGTAGTTACCTTTACTATGCCCGACGAGTACGACACAGGAAAGGTAGTAACCGTTTCCGTACCCTCGTATAGAGGTATAGAAAACCCATTCGGTCACGTTTGGAGTTGGACGGACGGCTGCAAGTGCCAAATACAGAGCGACGCGGCAGGCGCAAAGAGCAACTTCTTTACTTGCTACGACCCCGCCCTGTTCCAAGATACCAGCTACACGGGTTACAACAAGCGCGGAGAATTGCCACGCGCAAGCGGCTACGTTAAAGCCTTGTTGATTGGAGAGAACGGCGACAATATGCCCGCAGAGATTGGCGGAGCTTCTACAACCTATTACGCCGACTACTTCTATACCAACATTCCCGAAAGCGGCGAAGCTATGAGGGGGGTCTATTTCGGCGGTTCTGCGTATTCCGGCGCGAATGCGGGGCTTTCGTTCACGTTTACGTCTTACGCGGCTTCGTTTTCGACTGCGTATATCGGCTCTCGCCTTTGCTTTTTGCCCGCCTAACGGGTAACGATTACTAACACGCCCCAGCCGCCGCGCCTTTTGGCGGCTGGGGGTTAATTCTAACGATTATGACGAACGAAAATAACACCAACGACGACGGCAGCCTGTCATTTTTGAACATTCCGCAGGACGAAGCAAACAAGCATTTTAATTGCAGGGAAACAACGCAGCAGAAGCTAATTAACCTTACGTTTTGGGTTGTTGATTTCATCGACGGGGTAAAAACGAAGTTCGGTAACGAACGCTTTTTAGTGAAGATAAAACGCAACCGCGACGACAAGGACAGCGAAGCGGAAAAGTTTTTCACTAACAGCACCGAAATAAAATATGTATTGAAGGAGATTAAGAAGCGTAACGCCTTCCCGCGTAAGGTTACGATGAGAGCCAGCGGAACGCGCTATTACTTCGAGTAGATAAAAACGGTTGTTTGCCTTCGGGGGTCTATTTCGGCGGTAATGCGAATAACAGCGCGAATGCAGGGCTTTCGTACACGAATACGAATAACACGGCTTCGAATACGAATGCGAATATCGGCTCTCGCCAATACTGATAAATTAGGTTTTTAAGGAATAAAAATACACGTTATAAGGCAAAGACCGCACCGTAAGGTGGAAAATAGTAACATTTAACGGGGTTTGGTAGGAGTACCCGAAGAACACCGCAGAATCAGCAAAGAATATGAAACGGAAAGGTAACCTATTCGACCAAATTATAAGCTTAGAAAACTTAAACCTTGCGGACAGCAAAGCCCGCAAAGGTAAGGCGTCTTCTTACGGCGTAAGGTTGCACGACCGAAACAGGGAAGAGAATATAAGAACCTTGCACGAACAGCTGAAAGCAGGGACTTATAAAACTTCGGAATACAGCACGTTTAAGATATACGAACCAAAGGAACGCGAAATATACCGTTTACCCTACTACCCCGACAGGATAGTACACCACG
This sequence comes from Clostridia bacterium, assembly GCA_017560285.1. GTDB lineage: Bacteria > Bacillota > Clostridia > Oscillospirales > CAG-382 > Coliplasma. The sequence continues at coordinate 64 of JAFYOG010000237.1, read as the reverse complement.
CTATAATGAACGTCTTAGAGCCTATTTGGGTTTCTATATTTACGGCAGACACATATAGCTGCAT
>JAFYOG010000236.1 GCA_017560285.1 Clostridia bacterium | reverse complement strand
AAATCGCAAAGTCATACTTAATACAAGAGAAATTGCGGGAATTATTTTCCCAAACAAATAAATGAATTTATCCGACGTCATAACGCGGCTGAAAGACACAAACCAAACCATTATCGTAACAAGCATAATACCTGCAGAAATGCCGTATAAAATGCTTTCCAAGGTTAGCGGTTTGCCGTTTCCGATATATAATAATACCGTTGCACCGCGATGATTAAAAACAGGATTTATTAATGCCGTTATAAATACGGTTGGCAAGCAATATTTAATAATAAAGCTGCCGCTTTTTTTACCGTTTGCCGTAATGGCATAAATACAAGCGGTAACAAGAGATATTACCTGTGCCAACGGGTTGTTAAATGCAAGGGAGAACCCTATAACAAGCGTAAAATATATTAAATTGTTTAACGGATGAAAACTCGAAAAGCTATCACGCATCATAACACTTACATCTGTTTTTTTCTTTTAATTTATCTGTGCGAGCGCGCTTTGCTCTCGCTCTTTTTTCTTTATTGCGCTGCAAACGGTCGCCATCTCGCGGCGGCTTTATTCCAGCCGCTTCCAAAGCGCGTGGCCATGGGCCCAGAAAGGCTTTTATCGCAACGATCTCGTAATCTTCGAAATCGGATCGTTGGGGATAGCGGGAGATCCCTGCGGATTGCAGTTCTTGGTATTTATTTTTTAAAAGGATTATGCAATCTTCTTTTTTAAAATTTAACTTCAAAACAGACCTCCGAAAATAAAAAACGCTTTTTACTGCAATGCAATAAAAAGCGTAGCACACCTATCGGCTGAAAATGAGTATAATTCACCCATACACCCGATTAAAACGGCTACGCTTTTCATATCCAAAAACGACTGCGCTAAACGCGCATAACCTTCGCATTGGTTTGGTAAGTATTCCGACTTATGAAAAAATCAATTACGGTAATGATTGTTGCGACGGATTTGCACCGAACTTCCCTCTGATCCTTTTTTAAGGAACCAAACCGCGATATTTAATTTTTTATATTTTATATCAAAACCAAATAAATGTCAACAAAAAAGCAAGCACCTTTTAAGTGTGCTTGCTCTTTTATTAATATATTATAACTTACAGCTTGCAAATATCGGCGTTGGTGATTAAATGGAAGCCTGCTTTTTCTAATGCTGCTTCGGCGATTTCGTTGTTCTCTACGCGCAATACCACGTATGCGTGCTTTTCGGTACGAAGCATAAACGCATACAAATAATCCATATTAATGCCTGCGTTTGCCAACACCTCCAGCGCCGCAGTAAGCTTGCCGGGGGCATCGCCTATTTTTACGCCTACAACATCGGTTATCTTTACTAAATAGCCTTTTTCGGAAAGTGTTTTTTCTGCAGTAACCTCATCGTTAACAATAAGGCGAAGCATACCGAAATCGTTTGTTTCTGCAATGGAAAGGGCGCGGATGTTTACATTGTTTTTAGCCAAGGTATCGGTAATTGTTACCAATGCGCCTTGCTTGTTTTCCACAAAAACGGTTAATTGTTTAATTGCCATAATTAGAACCCCTTTCTGATATTGAAATTATATTAATTTACGTTTGTCGACTACGCGTACTGCCTTGCCCTCGCTGCGTTGAATGCTCTTGGGCGCAACAAGGTGAACCTTGGGGTTTATGCCGAGCATTATCTTCATTTCGTCGGCAAGCTTACGCTCGAGAGAAAGAACCTCGCTCATTTTGTCGGTAAACATTTCGGGAGTCATTTCTACGTTAACATCAAATGTATCGTTATTGTTAACTCTATCAACGACAATTTGGTAATTGGGCTGATAGCCTTGATTAAGAAGTACGGTTTCGATTTGGCTGGGGAATACGTTTACACCGCGGATAATAAGCATATCGTCGGTTCTGCCCATAGGCTTTGCCATTTTTATAAGGGTTCTGCCACAGGAACACTTTTTGCGGGAAAGAACGCAAATATCACGGGTGCGGTAACGCAAAAGCGGGAACGCTTCTTTATCTAAAGAAGTAAATACAAGCTCGCCCTTTTCGCCCTCGGGAAGTACCTCGCCTGTATCGGGATCGATAATTTCGGCAACGAAATGGTCTTCGTTAATATGCATACCCGTTTGCTCGCAGCATTCGAAGGCAACACCGGGGCCGGAGGTTTCGGTTAAACCGTAAATATCGTAAGCCTTTATGCCAAGGGCTTCTTCTATTCCCTTTCGCATTTCCTCTGTCCAAGGCTCTGCGCCGAAAATACCCGCTTTAAGAGGAACGTCTTTGGGGCTTATTCCTCTTTCCTTTAGGCTTTCGCCGATATATGCGGCATAAGAAGGAGTACAGCACAATATGGTAGCGTTAAGATCTGTCATAAACTGAATTTGTCTTTCGGTATTACCCGAAGACATAGGCAACGTAAGACAGCCAACCTTGTGAGACCCGCCGTGAAGACCTGCACCGCCGGTAAAAAGACCATAGCCGTACGCTACCTGACAAACGTCATCTTTGGTTCCGCCCGCCGCAACGATAGCGCGAGCACAGCAATCCTCCCACAAATCCACATCGTGTTGGGTATAAAATGCTACTACTCTTCTGCCCGTAGTGCCGGATGTGGAGTGAATACGAACACATTCGTTAAGAGGCTTTGCAAGTAATCCATAGGGATATGCATCGCGCAGATCGGCTTTTGAGAGGAAGGGCAATTTATGCAAATCGTCAATACTTTGGATATCTTCGGGCTTTACACCTTTTTCATCCATAAGATTGCGATAATATTCTACGTTTTCGTAAACGTGCTTAACCTGTTTAACAAGCTTTTCGGATTGAAGCTTTTTAATATCTTCCACCGGCATTGTTTCGAATTCAGGCTGATAATACTTTTTCTCCATTTTAATCACCTTTTATGTTTGTTAGTTTTAAAAACAAAAATCCCCTGCGTTATAAAGATAACGCAGAGGACGAGAAGACCCGTGGTACCACCTCAGTTTGCCGCAATCTCGCGAAATACGGCCTTACAGAGTGCTAAAACACCCTTTGTTCTGTTACGGGAACACCCGTTGCATCCTACTTAAAACAAGGTTTTGTTCAGTGCACTGCTAGCAGGAGGAATTCGGTTTAGAATTTACTGTTGCCTCGCACCAAACGGCAACTCTCTGAAAGCTTTTTCTATACTTACTTATTCCTGTTCAAACGCATTTACTGTTTTCCTTATGCTACCACACTAACACAAAAATGTCAAGAGATATTTAAAAAATACTTGCCATAAATCCTACATTTTAATGTTTTTGTTGCATTAAAGTTGACATTGTTTTAAAAAAGAGTTAGAATATATATTAAATTTTATTGATAATTATATACACGAAAGTGACGGTATATATTTTATGAAGGTAGTATTTGAAAATCTTACAAAGGCGTATCCGAGCCGAGATAAGAAAAAGGGCGGCGAAGTAATAGCCGTTAATAACTTTTCTTTTGAAATCCCCGACGGTAAGCTGATAGGCTTGTTGGGGCCTTCGGGTTGCGGAAAAAGCACGACGCTTCACCTGTTAAGCGGTTTGCAAAAGCCCACTAACGGCAGAATATATTTCGGCGAAGATGACGTAACCGACGTTCCTGCGGAAAACCGCGGTGTAGGATTAGTGTTCCAAAACTATGCGCTTTATCCACATTTAACCGTTATGGAAAACATTATCTTCCCTTTGCAAAACCGCAAGGGCAAAGATAAGCTGAAAAAAGAAGAAATGCATGAAATGGCACGGGAAACCGCAAAGCTTGTGCAGATAGAAGAATTGCTTTACCGTAAGCCCAACGAGCTTTCGGGCGGGCAACAGCAGCGCGTAGCAATCGCCAGAGCCTTAGTTAAAAAGCCCAGCATACTTTTGTTGGACGAACCGTTGTCGAACCTTGATGCAAGATTAAGATTGCAAACACGTGAAGAAATTAAACGAATTCAAGAGCAAACAAAGGTAACTACCATTTTTGTTACACACGACCAAGAAGAAGCTATGAGCATTTCCGACCTTATAATAGTTATGAAGGACGGCGTTGTTCATCAAATAGGTGCCCCGCAAGAGGTTTATGATAACCCAAATAACCTTTTTGTTGCCACATTCTTGGGCACGCCCCCTATTAATTTGTTTAAGGGCAAAATAGAAAACAATAAAGTATATATTGGCGACAACGCTATTTTGAATACAAACGTCGAAGATGTTTCGGAGGTAACGGTTGCAATTCGCCCCGAAGGATTTTTGCCCGTTGAAAACGGCTCGTTTAGCTGTAATTTACAGCGTGTTGAGGTTATGGGCAGAGATATAAGCGTTATTGCCGAGCACGAATGCTGTGAAAAACCCAGCTTCCGTGCTATTGTACGTTCCGAAAATCTTATTAGCTTAAACGGAAATACAGTTAGCTTTGACGTATTACCTCACAAGGTTTTTGTATTTAACCCCAACACCGGCGACCGTATTATTTAATACACAACGGAGTTTGAATTTATGAAACTAAACAAATCTAAAGGTTGGTTGTATTTACTTCCGGCATTAATAACGTTAGGTGCGTTTTTGGTTTATCCTTTAATCGACGTGTTTATATATTCTTTCCAAGAAGATTTTATGACAGCGTCCCAAGAATATACGGGAATTGGGTTTGGCAACTTTTCCTACGTACTAAAGGACCCCGATTTTCTTCAAGCGTTACAAAACACATTGATTTTAGTATGCATTACAGTTCCTCTTTCTACGGGAATCGCACTGTTAATATCCCTTGGCTTAAGCTCTATAAAAAGGCTTCGCGGTCTGTTTCAAACATTATATTTTCTGCCTTACGTCTGCAATACCTTGGCATTAGGCATGGTGTTTATGCTGTTATTTAACAAAACCAGCGACGCGAACGTTGGATTTATTAATAACATAATAGAAGCGTTTGGCGGAACTGCCATTGATTTTATTAACGGCCCTTATTGGGCGAAAATGTTCGTGCTGTGCTTTTATACAATTTGGGTTGTTATGCCCTTTAAGGTGCTTATACTTACAAGTTCAATAGCATCGGTAAAGGACGATTATTATAACGCTGCTAAAGTAGACGGTACAAGCAAATGGCGAATGTTTAGAAAAATTACGTTGCCGATGATTTCCCCTTCTATGTTTTATTTGATAATAACCGGTTTTATCGGTGCATTTAAAGCATACAGCGATGCGGTTTCTATTTTTGGTTCAAACCTTAATGCATCGGGAATGAATACCATTGTAGGCTATGTTTATGATATGTTGTACAGCGAAGGCGGCGGATATCCGTCTTATGCCTCTGCCGCTGCAATAATATTGTTTATTATCGTTCTTACTATTACGTGCATTAACCTAATTATCAGCAAAAAGCACGTGCATTATTAAGGTAGCTTTTATGAAGACGAAAATAGATTACAAAAAAATAGAGCGTACTGCGGCGATTAAAAGTAACACTGCATCGGCTATAACCTACGTATTGTTAACCGTTTGGGGGCTTTTTGTATTATTTCCCTTCTATTGGATGCTGCTTACTTCGGTTAAAGATTACGGAGAATACAGTTCGGAAATAATACCAAAGCTTTATACAATACATCCTGTTTTGGATAATTACGGGAACGCATTTACTGCAGAGCCTCTGTTTAACTATATATTTAATACGTTAATTTTTACGATTGTTACAACAGCTCTGATGCTTTTGGTTACTGTTTTTGCGGCATTTGCTTTTGCCAGATTGAATTTCCGCGGAAAAGGTTTTGTTTTCGTGGTATTCTTATCGCTGATGATGATACCATCGGAATTGGTTGTTATAACAAACTTTGTTACAATTACAAACTTAGAGCTTAGAAACACATTTACGGGTCTGATATTGCCGTCGGTAACCTCGGTATTTTATATATACCTTCTTAAAGAAAACTTTGCACAGGTACCCGACGAGCTGTATTATGCCGCAAAAGTAGACGGAACCAAGGATATGAAGTATTTATACAAGGTTCTTATACCTATTTGCAAGCCCACTGTGGTAACCATAACAATATTAAAGGTTATTGAATGCTGGAATGCTTACGTATGGCCCCGCTTAATTACCAACGACAAAGCGTATTACCTTGTTTCAAACGGTATACAGGCAATTAGAGAATCCGGCTTAGGCAGAGATAATATCCCTGCCATGATGGCGGCGGTTACCGTTGTTACTATACCGCTGATTGTGCTGTTTCTTATATTCAGAACTAAAATTATGGCCGGTGTTGCCCGCGGCGGCACTAAAGGATAAACGTAATGAAAAATTATTTGAGATTAACCTTAATTTTAATATGTATAGCCGTTACGGTTCCCTGCATGCTGTGCGGTTGCCACGGAACCTTGGTTAGCGATTCCGATGCCGATATTAGTTCTGATATTGCAACAAACGATATGGGCGTGGAAAATGCACTGAACGAATTTGTAATGCCCGAAAATTTTGATACTGAAAAAAAGCATACTATTACCTTTTGGGCAAAAAACGATACCAACGTAAACCAAACCGAAATTTATAAACAGGCTATACGCGAATTCGAATCGCTTTACCCCAACGTTAAGGTTGTATTGCAGCTTTATAACGACTACGGGAAAATTTATAACGACGTTATAACCAATATTCCCACAAATACAACGCCTAACGTTTGCATAACCTACCCCGACCATATTGCTACCTACCTAACCGGCAAGAATACCGTTGTATCTTTGGAAAGCTTGTTGGAAAACAGCAAATACGGGTTAGGCGGAAGCGAGGTAAAATTCGATTCTCCTTCTAAAAACGAGGTTGTTCCCGAATTTTTGGAAGAATGTATAGTTAACGGAAAATACCACGCATTGCCCTATATGCGTTCTACAGAAGCCTGTTATATTAACAAGGATTTTGTAGAAAAGCTTGGTTATACCATTCCCGACGTTCTTACCTGGGATTTTATTTGGGAAGTTTCGGAAGCTGCGATGGCAAAGGACGAAAACGGTAATTTTGCAGTAAACGGACAAAAAATAATGATACCGTTTATTTATAAATCCACCGATAATATGATGATTCAAATGACAAAGCAGTTAGAATCGGGTTATTCTACCGACGACGGCAAGGTTTTGTTATTTAACGATAAAACCAAAGAATTGTTGTATACAATATACGAGCACGCAAAAACACGCTCGTTTTCCACTTTTAAAATATCCAGCTACCCCGGGAACTCTTTTAACGCAGGTCAATGTATATTTGCAATAGATTCTACTGCCGGTGCTACTTGGATAGGTTCTAATGCACCTCTTATTGATATTAGTAAAGAAAATCTTGTAAGCTTTGAAACCGTGGTTAAACCTATACCTCAGTTTGACGTCGAAAACCCTAAAATGATATCTCAAGGTCCTTCGATGTGTATTTTTAACAAAGAGGATCCGCAAGAGGTTTTGGCATCTTGGTTGTTTATGCAATATTTGCTTTCCGACCACATTCAGATATCCTATTCTCAAACCGAGGGCTACGTTCCCGTAACGTCAAGAGCACAAAATTCGGACGTATATAAGGAATATCTATCCCGCAAAGGCGAAGACAACAATCTTTATTATGACGTTAAGATAAGCGCTGCCGAGCTTTTGATAAATAATACCGAAAACACGTTTATTACCCCAGTATATAACGGCTCTGCATCGCTGCGTAATGCGGCGGGACAGCTGATAGAAGAGGTTGCAAAATCTGCCAGACGAAACGAAAAAATAGACGATGCATATATAAACGAGCTTTATAAAACCATTAAATCGAGATACAAGCTCGAAACGATAGAAGGCGGTCTTCCTGCCATTTCTATATGGTTTTTGGCAATTATTGCTATCGTTTGGGTTATTTTGATTGGATATTTTGTGATTTCTATGATAAGAAAACGAAAAAATACTGTTGAATAGTTTTGCGTTTTGGTGTATAATATTGCCATTCTACATAATTTATGGAGGAAAGAAAAATGAAAAAATTATTAGTGCTTATTATGGCGCTCGTTATGGCCTTGGGCTGTCTTGCAGCTTGCGGCGGTTCTAACGATAGCGCTACCAACGACGAAGCTACCAAAGACGAAGCTATTGCAGGTCCTGATACCGAAAAATCTGAAGGTGTTATGACTTACGCTGAATACGCTGCAGCTGCTCTTGACAGCAAGGTAGTTATCGAAGCATACGTTCAGGGCAAGCAGTCCTGGTGGGACAACAAGGGTACCTTCTATACTCAGGATGCTGACGGTGCATACTTCCTTTACGAAATGCCCTGCACCGAAGAAGAATACAACCAGCTTACCGTTGGTACCAAGATTAAGGTTACCGGCTACAAAACCGAATGGTCCGGCGAAGTAGAAATCATCGACTCCACTTTCGAAATTCTCGAAGGCAACTGGGTTGCTGAAGCTACCGACGTTACCGCTCTTCTTGGCAAGGACGAACTTATTAACAAGCAGAACATGCTCGTTTCCTTTGACGATATGACCGTTGTTTCTATTGCTTACAAGAACGAAGAAGTTGGTAACGACATTTACGTTACCGTTTCTAAGGACGGCGCTAACTATGATTTCTGCGTTGAAGCTTATCTTACCAGCGCTGAAACCGAAGTTTACAAGGCTGTTGAAGCTCTTAAGGCAGGCGACATTGTTGACATTGAAGGCTTCCTTTACTGGTACAACGGTGTTAACACCCACATCACCGCTGTAACAGCTAACTAATTTATATTTAGTTTAACAAATAACCTCAAAACATTGTTTTTGAGGTTATTTTATTTTTGTATTGACAAATGCGTTTTTTTGTACTATACTACGAAAAACTTTTTGAAAGGATTACGGCAATGGCTTATATGTTCATAAACACTGTGAATACTGCAACCCAGCCCCAGGCGGATCTCCAACATTGGACTCCGAAGGGCTTACATTGTCGTACCCCAAACTCATTATAATCTTTTTATAGATTTATTGAATGGCAGTACATATACAGTGTAAGTCGAGCAATCGATTTACACTGTTTTTTATTTTTAGGAGTGCTTATTATGAAAACAATCGACCCAACTGTTCTTGAAGGATACAATGCCGGAATCGAAAGAAACCGTTTAAGAAGAGGAATTGGAATTATTGAATTTGAACGAACGAAAGAAATCCTACTTGATAAATTACCAAAACCACCGGCAGTTATTTATGATATAGGTGGAGGTTACGGAGAATACGCGTGGTGGCTTACTTCGCTTGGATATGAAGTGCACCTATTCGACATATCAGAAACTAATATCAAAATGAGCGAAGAATTGGCAAACGAATACCCGAATATTAATTTAGCTTCTTCCGAAGTTTGCGATGCTTGCTCTGTACCTCGCCCTAACAATAGCGCAGATGTGATTTTGCTTATGGGTCCTCTTTATTCCATAACAGAATATAGAAAAAGGATTTTTGCAATAACGGAATGTTATCGTTTACTTAAAGATAATGGCTTGTTGTTTTCTGCAGCATTGACACCTTATGGACCGTTATTGCACAGAATTACTATTTATCATAAAAACAACGATGATAAAGCTAATGACTTGGACAGTCCAAATGTTATTTCAATGATAGAAAGAGCTTTGGACGATGGTTGCTACATAAATCCCGAAAGAAAAAACTCAAACGGATTAGGTAGTTCACATCTTCATACAATGAAAACGCTGAAGGATGAATTAAAACGCGGTGGGTTCGTTACATTATCTGTCCACGGAGTTATGGGCGGTGCGTGGCTTGCTCTGAACCTTGACGAATTATTAGAAAACGAAGAAACAAAAGAAATTCTTATGAAAACCGTTAGAATGTTAGACAACCATGAAGAAATCATCGGTCTGTCAGGACACTTGCTTGCAGTTTCAAGAAAGGATATGTTATGAAAAAGAAAATTGTTGCCATTGGTGGCGGCGAATGCGGAAGAATTACAAAAAGCGGAAATAAAATGCCCTATGAAACAAAGGAAATTGATGCCGAAATTATAAGACTGACGGAAAAGAAAAAACCAAACTTTTTATTTATTGGTCATGCCCAAAGCAACGAACAAAATGAACGCAATTATTTTGAAGCAATGAGTGCAATATACGAAAATATTTTCGGTTGTGAATGCAAAACGATTTTGAAATCCGATTTATCATCTCGAAATAGCGAAATCATAAAAAAATCGCTTTGTTGGGCAGACATTATATATGTTGGTGGCGGTGATACAAAGGGTATGCTTAAGCTATGGAGCGAAACCGGATTTGATAAGCTACTGCAAGATGCATGGTTAAGCGGAAAAGTAATGTGCGGGCTTTCGGCAGGTGCAAATTGTTGGTTTAACAGTTGCTGTTCGGATTCGTTAAAGTTAGAGCTTAACGACAACACCGCGCCGATGATAGATTTGTACGGTTTAGATTTATTGAACGCATATTTCACGCCCCATTGCGATTATGTCAGCGAATATTCGAACCGTTTAGAGCATATGAAAAACGCTCTTGTAAACCGCGATATAGTTGGAATAGGTATTTCTAATTGCTGCGCAATAGAAATAGTTGATAACAAATATCGTTTGATCTGCTGCGATGCTTCTAATTATGGTATCGAAGCCTATGGCGTAAAGGCTTACTATAAAAACAACGAGTATTTTTGCGAACATATAGATAAGTCAGATAAGTATAAGCCGTTAGGTGAATTACTAAATAATTCAAATGCTACCTTATGATATAGTTTACACCGATTATGTAGGACAAATCATTTACGAGGATGAATTTCAAGTTGGAGTGATTGATTAGAAAGGAAAAAATATATAAAATTCCTTGATAATGGCAAGCAGAAATGGTATAATTAGTTAAATATACTTTCGTAAGAGGCGGAAGGAGAAAATTTATGGATGCAACTAAATACGGTGTTGGTTATTATACAGCACCCGGCAAATATAATAAATGGGCTGAAAAGGACCACATAACAAAGGCTCCCGTTTGGTGCAGTGTAGATATGCGCGACGGTAACCAAAGCCTTATTGTGCCCATGAGCTTAGAGGAAAAATTAGAATATTATAAGGTTCTGCTTGAAGTTGGATTTAAGGAAATTGAGGTTGGATTCCCTGCCGCAAGCGAAACAGAATATGAATTTTTGCGTGCGTTGATTGATAATAATATGATTCCCGATGACGTTTCGGTTCAGGTTTTAACACAATGCCGCGAGCATATTATTAGAAAAACGTTTGAAGCCTGCAAAGGTGCGCCCAATGCTATTATCCATTTTTATAACTCGGTTAGCGTTGCACAGCGCGAACAGGTATTTAAAAAGAGCAAAGAAGAAATTAAGCAAATTGCCGTTGAAGGGGCAAGACTTGTAAAAACGTTGGCGAAGGAATATGAAGGTAATTTTAGATTTGAATATTCTCCCGAAAGCTTTACCGGAACCGAGCCCGAATATGCTTTGGAAGTATGTAACGCTGTGTTAGATGCTCTTCAACCCAGCGAAACAAACAACGTTATTATTAACCTGCCCGTAACGGTAGAGATGAGTATGCCCCATGTATATGCCAGCCAGGTTGAATATATGTGCGAAAACCTAAAATACCGCGAGCATATTACTGTTTCGGTTCACCCTCATAACGACAGAGGAACCGGCGTTGCCGATGCAGAATTGGCGTTGCTTGCGGGAGCAGACAGAATAGAGGGTACATTGTTCGGTAACGGCGAAAGAACCGGCAACGTAGATATTATTACGTTGGCTATGAATATGTATTCCCACGGGATTGACCCGAAGCTGAATTTTTCGGATATGCCTTATTTGGTTGAAAAATACGAAAAATGCACAAGGATGCGTGTTTACGAGCGTGCCCCCTATGCAGGTGCTTTGGTTTTTGCAGCTTTCTCGGGCAGCCATCAGGATGCCATTGCAAAGGGTATGAAATACCGCGAAGAAAACAAGCACGACAGATGGAATGTTCCTTATATTCCTATTGACCCTGCCGACATTAACCGCACCTATGACGGCGACGTTATACGTGTTAATTCCCAAAGCGGCAAGGGCGGTATAGGATATATATTGGAGCAAACCTACGGATACGTACTTCCCGCAGGAATGCGCGAGCATTTAAGTTATTTGTGTAAGTTCTTTTCTGATAGAGACCACAGAGAGCTTAAAGCTAATGAAATATTGGAAATATTTAAAAACAATTATTTCCTTCACGATTCCCCTATTGAAATATCCGATATGCACTTTTTCCGCAAAGGAAAGAATATAGAAATTGAAATTGTTTTTGTTGAAAACGGCAAGGAAACAACCGTTTCTGCCACCGGCAATGGTTCGTTGGACGCGGTAAGTAACGCTTTAAAGGCATACACCGGAAAGAATTACGAGCTACACGTATATGCAGAACACAGTATGCAAGAAAAGGGTTCAGGCAGTATTGCGGCGGCTTATATCGGAATTAAAGACAAAAACGGCAATATGAGCTGGGGCGCAGGTACGGACACCGACATTATCCACGCCAGTGCCAACGCACTGTTAAGCGCGTTTGTTAATATGGAGGAATAAACTATGGGAATGACAATGACGCAAAAAATACTTGCAGACCATGCAGGGTTAGACAAGGTTGTTCCCGGACAGTTAATTAACGCAAAGTTAGATATTGTTTTAGGTAATGATATTACAACTCCCGTTGCAGTGAACGAATTTAACAAAGCAGGCTTTAATAAGGTTTTCGATAAAGATAGGGTTGCTATCGTTTTGGATCACTTCGTTCCCAATAAGGATATTAAAGCGGCAGAGCAATCTAAAACCTGCAGAGAATTTTCTAAGGTTCATTCTATATCGCATTTTTACGATGTGGGCAAGATGGGCATTGAGCATGCGCTATTGCCCGAGCAAGGCGTTGTAACCGCAGGCGATTGCATTATCGGTGCAGACAGCCACACCTGCACATACGGCGCATTAGGTGCCTTTTCTACCGGCGTGGGCAGTACCGATATGGCTTACGGTATGGCAACGGGTATGACTTGGTTTAAGGTTCCCTCGGCTATTAAATTTGAACTTACGGGTAAGCTTCCCCAAAATTGCAGTGGCAAGGATTTGATTCTTACCATTATCGGTATGATTGGCGTTGACGGCGCTTTATACAAAAGCATGGAATTTGTTGGCGACGGTATAAAAAATCTTTCTATGGACGATAGATTTTGTATTTGCAATATGGCAGTAGAGGCAGGTGCAAAGAACGGCATATTCCCCGTTGACGAAAAAACCATTGAATATATGGACGACAGATGTAAACGGGAATATAAGCTTTATACCGCCGACGAAGATGCAGAATATGAAAAAACAATAAGCATTAACTTAGGTGATATTAAACCTACGGTTGCTTGCCCTCATTTGCCCGAAAACACTACCGATGCCGCCGAATTATGGGATATTCCCGTTGACCAAGTGGTTATAGGCAGCTGTACCAACGGCAGGATGGAGGATATGGAAGCGGCATACAAGGTTCTTAACGGTAAAAAAGTTAAGGACGGTGTTCGTTGCATTATTATACCCGCCACCATGCAAATTTTGCGCGAATGCGTGGAAAGAGGCTATTATACCGCATTTATAGATGCGGGTGCTGTTGTTTCCACACCTACCTGCGGTCCCTGCTTGGGCGGATATATGGGTATTCTTGCCGCAGGCGAAAGATGTATTGCAACAACTAACCGTAATTTTGTTGGCAGAATGGGCCACGTTGACAGCGAAATCTTCTTGGCTTCGCCATATACTGCGGCGGCAAGTGCAATTACCGGTTATATTACCGAATATAAGGAGGCGTAAGGATGTTTACCGAAGGAAAAACGTTTAAATATAACGATAACGTTGATACCGACGTTATTATCCCTGCCCGCTACCTTAACACACCCAACGCGAACGAGTTGGCGTTGCACTGTATGGAAGATATAGATAAAGATTTTGTAAATAACGTTAAAGAAGGCGACGTTATTGTTGCAGGCTGGAATTTTGGCTGCGGTTCATCCCGCGAGCACGCTCCTTTAGTTATAAAAACCTGCGGAGTGGGATGTGTAATAGCCAAAAGCTTTGCCAGAATTTTTTATCGCAATGCCATTAATATAGGGTTGCCTATTTTGGAATGCGAAGAAGCTGCAGATGCAATTATTGCAGGTGATAAAGTTCATATCGACTTCGATACGGGAATTATTACAAACCTTACAAACGGCAACAAGTATTCGGCACAGCCTTTTCCCGAATTTATTCAGAAAATTATAAAAGCGGGCGGTTTAATGGCATCTGTAAAGGAGAAAACCGAAAATGTTTAAAAACATTGCCGTTATTAGAGGCGACGGTATTGGCCCCGAGATTATTGAGCAGGCGTTAATGGTACTAAACCGCACTGCAGATTTGTTTGGACACGAATTTAAATATACCGAAGTTGATATGGGCGGTTGCGCCATTGATAAATGGGGCGAGCCCTTACCCCAAGCAATGCTTGAAAAATGCACAAGCTCGGATAGCGTTCTTTTGGGTGCAGTGGGCGGAAGCAAATGGAATGACGTTCCTGCCGAATTAAGACCCGAAAAGGGGTTGTTAAAATTGCGTGCAGGCATGGGTGTATACAGTAACAACCGCCCTGCAAAAATATGGCCGCAGCTTGCCGATGCATCGCCTTTAAAAAAGGAAATAGTTGACAAGGGTATAGATTTTATTATCGTTCGCGAGCTAATTGGCGGTATTTATTTCGGCGAGCATAAGACTGTTGGCGATACCGCAACGGACCTGTTAAAATACAGCGAAGCTGAAATTGAACGAATTGGCAAAATTGGCTTTGAAACCGCGCTAAAGCGCAACAAAAGACTTTGCTCTGTTGAAAAAAGCAACGTTTTGGATTCCAGCAGGTTATGGAAAAAGGTTATGCACAGATTGGCGGATGAATATCCTGATGTGGAATTAACCGATATGCTTGTTGATAACTGTGCTATGCAGATCGTTAAAAATCCTGCACAATTTGACGTTATTGTTACCGAGAATATGTTTGGAGATATCTTGTCTGACGAAGCATCTATGATCACGGGCTCGATAGGAATGATTCCCTCATCCAGCTTAGGCGCAGGCAGTTGCGGTTTGTATGAGCCCATACACGGTTCTGCCCCCGACATTGCCGGAAAAGATATTGCAAACCCTATTGGTACCATACTTTCGGCGGCGATGATGCTTAGATACAGCTTTAATATGTTAGATGAAGCGGACTGTATTGAGCGCGCAGTAGAAAAGTTTTTAGATGACGGATACAGAACCGCTGATATAATGCCTATTGACAGCAAGGATTTAACTGTGGTAGGATGTATTGAATGCGGAAGATTAATTACAGAAAACCTTACTAAATAGAAAGGATTACAGCGTATGATTTTATCCGGTGCAGATATAATTGTTAACACCCTTATAGAACAAGGTGTTGATGTGGTCTTTGGTTACCCCGGCGGACAAGTTATAAATATATACGATTCGCTTTATAAGTGCCGCGATAAGATTACACACATTCTTACCGCACACGAGCAAGGTGCCTGCCACGGCGCAGACGGCTATGCGCGCAGCAGCGGTAAGGTTGGCGTTGTAATTGCCACCTCCGGCCCCGGCGCTACAAACCTTGTTACGGGCTTGGCCACAGCTAATATGGATTCTATTCCTTTAATCGCCATTACCGGTAACGTTGCTACCACTGCTATCGGAACAGACAGCTTTCAGGAAGTGGATATTACGGGCATTACCCTGCCCGTTACAAAGCACAACTATTTTGTAGGATGCGTTGAAGAGCTTGCAGATACAATTAGAGAAGCCTTTGAAATAGCTATTTCCGGAAGACCCGGTCCCGTGCTTATAGATATTCCGAAAGACGTTCAGGTTGCTTGTTGTGAACATATTCCTGCGGAAAAGATTAATGCTACCCAAAAATTTGCTGCCAAGGATATAAGAATTAAACAAGCGGCAGATACGATAAATGCAAGCAAACGTCCTTTTATTTATTACGGCGGCGGTTTAGCCCGCAGTGGTGCGCAGTCAGAAATGTTGGAGCTTTCGCAAAAAATCGATGCGCCCTTGGGTTGCTCGATGATGGCTATATCTGCTATCCCTACAGATACCCCAAGATTTTTGGGTATGCAGGGCATGCACGGTCATTACGGTTGCACTACCGCTATGCATAATGCCGACTGTATTATTGCCTTGGGAGTTAGATTTAACGACCGAGTAATGGGTAACACCGAAAAATTTGCCGTTAATGCAAAGATAGTTCATATAGATATAGACGGTTCGGAATTATCTAAAAACACCGATGATTTTTGCGGCTTACGCGGCGATTTAAAGGAAACCCTTGGTAAGCTTATGCCTTTAATCGAAGAATCCAAAAAGCCCGTATGGGAAAAGAAGGTTGCGGAATACAAGGCAGAGGAAGCGGCAAACGCAGATAATCGCCAAGGTATGACCCCTAAAAATATTATAAATACCCTTAACGCATATTTAGGCGAGAACACCCCTGTCGCCACCGATGTAGGACAGCATCAGGTGTGGACTGCCCAATATATAAACCTAAAAAAGCCCAACAAGTTCTTATCCAGCGGTGGGTTGGGTACTATGGGCTTTGGCATGGGTGCCGCAATCGGCGCGGCCATTGCAACCAAGGAAAAAGCCGTGCTTGTTACGGGCGACGGCAGTTTTGGTATGAATTGCAACGAGCTTGCAACTGCAGTTAGATATAACGTTCCGTTGGTTGTTTTGTTAATGAATAATCAATCTCTTGGAATGGTTAGACAATGGCAAACGATGTTTTTTAATAAGAATTACTCTGAAACCGATTTGACCAACGGCACGGATTTTGTTGCATTGGCAAAGGCCTTTGGCGCAAACGGTGAACGCGTAACAGATATTAACAGTCTTGACAACGCTTTGAAGTCAGCTTTTGATTATAACGGTACTTACGTTATTGACTGTGTTATCGACAAGGATGAATTTGTTCTTCCTATGATGCCCCCCGGCGGATGTTTGGATGAAATTATTGTAAGGAAATGTGAATAGTATGGAAAGATATACAGTTGCGGTTTTGGTTAAAAACCAATCCGGCGTGCTTAATAAGGTTACAAGTATGTTCCGCAGACGACAGTTTAATATTAGCTCGCTTACGGTGAGCGAAACCGAATCTAACGAGTTTTCCCGCATAACCGTAACCTTTGACGGCGAGGATTGCAAAAAGGAACAGCTTATAGACCAGCTTTATAAGCTTCCCGACGTTTGCTTTATAAGGGAACTGCAGAGCGCAGATACCGTTAGCGCCGAATTGCTTTTGATAAAAATGCAAAACGATGCAGAAGCACGAGGCGATATTATTGCCGCAGCAGATGCGTTTGAGGCTAAGACTGTAGATTACTCTCGCGAATCTATGGTATTTCAGCTTACTGCAGACAGCAGACGTATAGACGAGTTTATAAATCTTATGCGCGATTATACCATCTTGGAAATATGCCGTACGGGCATAGTTTCGTTGGAAAAAGGCGGTTCTACTATCAGAAAGGTTACTAACCTTTAAATATAAAAAACTCGATGAAAAATCATCGAGTTTT
>JAFYOG010000235.1 GCA_017560285.1 Clostridia bacterium | reverse complement strand
TCTTCCCGAAGCAGTGCGCCTTTTCTGTAACGATCAACTTAAAGTAGAAAACAACAGAGTGTATATAAAAGGAGAATAATTAAAATGGCATTATATGATATTAAAAAGCTTCTAAGCGAAAATTCCTATCCCGGCAGAGGTATAATTATCGGTAAATCTGCCGATGGCACAAAAGCAATGATTGCGTATTTCATTATGGGCAGAAGTGCAAACTCCCGTAACCGTATTTTCGAACGCTTCAATTACGGTATGCGCACAAAGGCTTTTGACGAATCTAAATTAGAAGACCCCAGCCTTATTATTTATAATCCTTATCTCAGCGCGGGTGATATCGATATTATCACCAACGGCGACCAAACAAATACCATTTACGATTATATAAAAGAGCATGGCGAAGACGGCTTTTCCTTCGAAAAAGCTCTTCACACCCGTGAATTCGAGCCCGACGCTCCCAACTTCACCCCCAGAATTTCGGGTATCCTTTACTACGCTCCCGAAAACACCTTCCGCTATAAGCTTTCTATCCTAAAGAGCAATAACGGCGACCCTTCCGCTTGTCAGCGTTATTTCTATAGCTACAATCCTATCGACGGTCTCGGCCACTTTATCCATACCTATAAGTGCGACGGCAACCCCATTCCTTCCTTCTATGGCGAACCCGAAGAAATCGAGCTCCCCAACACCGCCGAAGAATTGGCAGATTTGGTATGGAACAACCTTAACGAAGAAAACAAGGTTTCCTTGTTCGTTCGCGTAGTACCCTTAGACGGCGGCGAACGAAAAGAAATCATACTCAACAAGAATTAATAAAGAGGAATTGAAAATGAAAGAATTTGAACTTAAATACGGCTGTAACCCCAACCAAAAGCCTGCAAAAATCTTTATGCACGACGGAAGCGAGCTTCCTATCGAAATCCTTAACGGCAGACCCGGCTTTATAAACTTCCTCGATGCTTTCAATTCCTGGCAGCTTGTAAAAGAGCTTAAAATAGCTTTAGGCTTGCCTGCAGTTACTTCCTTCAAGCACGTAAGCCCCACCTCCGCCGCAGTTGGCATCCCCTTGTCCGATAAGCTCAAAAAAGCTTGCTTCGTAGACGATATCGAAGGCTTGGATGAATCCCCCCTCGCTTGTGCATATGCAAGAGCAAGAGGTACCGATAGAATGTGCTCCTTCGGCGATTGGGTTGCTTTGTCCGACGTTTGCGACGTTACCACCGCAAAAATGATCGCGCGTGAGGTTTCCGATGGCGTAATCGCCCCCGGTTACGAACCCGAAGCATTAGAAATTTTAAAGAGCAAGCGTAAGGGCAGCTACAATATCGTAAAGATCGACGAAAATTACGTTCCCGCCGAAATCGAGCACAAGCAGGTTTACGGCATCACCTTCGAGCAGGGAAGAAACAACTTCGAAATTAACAAAGAGCTTCTTTCCAACGTTGTTTCCGATAATAAAGAGCTTCCCGAAAGCGCAGTACGCGATTTAATTATCGCTCTTATCACTCTTAAATACACCCAGTCCAACTCGGTTTGCTACGCAGTAGACGGTCAGGCTATCGGTGTTGGTGCGGGTCAGCAATCCCGTATCCACTGTACCCGTCTTGCAGGTACCAAGGCAGATACTTGGTTCCTTCGTCAGCACGAAAAGGTACTAAACCTTCCTTTCCGTGCAGATATCGGCAGAGCAGACAGAGATAACGTTATCGACGGCTATATCAACAAGAACGAAGAAGACGTTTGTGCC
>JAFYOG010000234.1 GCA_017560285.1 Clostridia bacterium | reverse complement strand
TATAATCGCCAAAACGTCGTTAATAGTCTTTGCCATAAATTGCACTCCTTTGGTTTTTACTTAATTAAAGTATAGCAGTATTTTCATTTGTAGTCAAGGGCTATGCTAAAATAGTGCCGCTTTCTGCCCTTCGAATCTCTTTGTGGCTGATGCCACGGAAGGAGAGATTCCTACGTGTCCGTTGTGTTCTTCCGCAGAATTCCATTCTGCTCACGAACACCGTCCACTCCGCTGGGCTACCCAAACAGTCCCCCGGACTGTTTGGCTTACGCCCTTCGAATCTTTCCCGAAGCCAAACAAAATTACCACCCTTTTGGGGGGTATTTTTGTTTGGCGGGGAAGGAGAGATTCGAACTCTCGAACCCCGTTAAGGGTTACACGATTTCCAATCAATCACGCGCCAAAACCCTTGCGCCGCAAGGCTTTTATAGTGTTTTTGTCGCATCATGTAACACGACTTATGTTTTTACGAAATATATAACACGATTTGGTTGTTGGGATTCTATCATGATTCTTTGCGTTTGTCAATAAGTCTTTGCAACTCTTTCCAAAAGACTTCGGCTCTTATCGGCTCTTTGCCAACATCTTCGAACGTCTTCGAACAAATCTGAATATCGTTCAACGTCAAACGAAAGGAGAGAAGCGATTACTTCTCTCCTTTTTCTTCGTACATTTCACATGCTTTTTGCAAGAACTTTTTCATACCGTCAACCGCTTCATCTGGGTCAACAATCTTAATTTTTTTACCAAAAGTAGAAACCCAAGCATAAAACGGCGGACTTAACTCCACAGAAACCATTATTTTGAAATGCGTTTCGTCTATTGGTGCAATTAAATTGTTGTTCCCGAATTGGTCGATGATTGCATCCATGATAGTGTTATGACAATGCAAAGTGATTCTGTGCGCATCGCCGTGATACATATCAAATACAACCGCTTTGCGATGTGTTACGTTCTTTTGGTTGTATTCTTCTATACCTTCGCGGCCGAGCTCATCAAGCTTGATGGCGTCCATTCGGTCAACACGATAGGTCATAAATTTTTTCAAATTCGAATTAAAACCGTACATGTAATAATTGCCATTATCCCACAACAGCGCAAACGGACTAACCACAACTCGATTGCCGGCTTTGGAATATCTCAAGGGATTTCGTCTATCGGGAGTGCGGTGAAAATATCTGAACGAAATTTTTCTGTTGCTGGAGATCGCCTCGTAAATTATTGTCGATTCCTCGACAACGCTTTCGTTCATGTTGCGCACACGGTTCGAAACAAACGCGGGGCGGCGAAGTGCAATTTGGTCTTCTTCGCTTGCCCAATTACGGATTTTTTCTGTAATCTCATCAGCTTTCTTTTGGGTTAAGAACTTGGAGGCCTGAATGCTGTCAACCATCCAGCGCAACTCATCTCTGCTGAACATCGGATTTTGAACCCAATAACCATGGTTCTTTGGATCGTATTGAAGCATTAGCCCGAATACATTGCCTTGGAGAACGGCTAAATCTGCATAAAATGTTTTGGCGTTGACCTCATCAATGTCGTAATGATTTTTCAAATACTCAAAAATCTGCGTGAACGTTTTGGTGTGCCCTTCCCAAGTGTTTTTTATTAGATAATCGTATATAAGATATCGTCTTTCGCCAGCTGTTGCATCTGATTTTGATTTGCTCATGTTCGCTCTCCGTGATGTGGTTTGAAAACAGTATAGCACATGTTTTTATAAAATACAACTTTCAAAAACACACTTCTACACAGTCAAATAAGTCACGCCAATAGGCAAGCTCACAAAAATTTTTGCGTTTTTTAAAAATGGTATTGCTATTGTTCGAGATTTGGAATATAATGATCTTAAAGGGGAGATTTAAAATGTTAGCATATATGACTGCAAGCGAAGCGGCGGAAAAATGGAACATTTCGCACAGACGAGTTTTGACTTTGTGTAAAGAAAATCGTATAACGGATGTTGCAACTCTTGGTAATATGTGGATCATTCCTATTGATGCCCAAAAACCCGAAGATGCGAGAAGTACACGTTACAACAAGACCGAAGAAAAAACCGTCAAGCCTTTTTTGAAATGGGCTGGCGGCAAGGGGCAGCTTCTTAAAGAAATAGAAAAATATTATCCTTTCGCAAATGGCCGTATTACAAAATATGCCGAACCATTCGTTGGTGGCGGTGCGGTGTTATTTGACATACTAAGCAAATATGATTTGGAAGAAATTTATATTAGTGATATAAATGCCGAACTCATCAACACGTATCGCATTATTCGTGATGATATTGACGCATTAGTGAAAAGTCTTCATACAATGCAAAATGAATTCATTGCGTTGGATTCTGATGGCCGCAAAGTTTATTACAATGAAAAACGCGAACGCTTTAATGATTTGAAAGTAAACGGCAACGAAAATATAAACATTGAAAAAGCTGCTTTGATGATTTTCTTAAATAAAACTTGTTTCAATGGTTTGTTCCGAGTGAACAAAAAAGGACTTTTTAACGTTCCTATGGGTTCATACAAAAATCCTATGATTTGCGACGAAAAAAATCTTCGCGCGGTTTCGGAAAAATTGCAAAACGTTACCATCGTTTGTGGAGATTATAGAGAAGCTGCAAGCTTCATTGATGAAAATACATTTGTGTATTTCGACCCGCCTTACAGACCGATAACAGATACAGCGAGCTTTACCGCATATACAGAGAATTTGTTTAATGATGAAGCACAAATTGAACTTGCACGTTTCGTAGATGATATGCATAAAAAGGGCGCAAAAGTTGTAATTAGCAACTCCGACCCCAAGAACTCAAATGTCGAAGACGATTTCTTCGATAACATTTATTCGGCTCATAAAATCAAACGGGTAGAAGCAACCCGAATGATTAACAGCAACGCTGAAGCAAGAGGTAAAATTAAAGAGTTGCTTATTAGCAACTTTTAAGGAGGATATAAATGAGAAATTTCAACGAATGGTTATCAGGCTTTCGTGATAGCATTGCTGATTATGGCTATTACATAGATTTTGAAAAGGTTCACCGAAATGTAGACAACATCAAGGTTGAACTTAATATTTTGAATTCTTTGATTGGCTCTAAAAATATCGAAGCAGATTTTGAAAATTTAATAAGAAAATATCCCGAAGTATTGAAATGTATCCCGCTTCTCTTGGCAGTTCGCGCCAATGAAATATATTGTCAAGATGAAAATGGCGGCATTAAATATATTTTTGATTATGGCAGATACTGCCCTAATAGTCATAACTCTGAAAGTGCCGAACAGTATGCCTATTTTATGCGAAAAACAGGACTGTTTGATTTGTTAGAAAATCATATCGTAAACAACTTGGTTGACTACGCAACAGGTATTGAAACAGGTTTGGATTCCAATGGTCGCAAAAATCGCGGTGGGCACTTAATGGAAAATTTGGTCGAAGGCTTTATTCAAAAAGCAGGTTTTGTTAAAGATGTGAACTACTTTAAGGAAGCGTATATCCACCAAATTACAGACAAATGGGGCATAGACTTGTCAGCTATTTCTAATCAAGGCAAGACGGAAAAACGCTTTGATTTTGTCGTTAAGACGCCAAATATGATTTACGGTATCGAAACCAATTTCTATGGAAGTGGCGGTAGTAAACTAAATGAAACTGCACGTAGTTATAAAACGCTTGCGTGGGAAACGAAAGAAATTGACGGTTTTACGTTTGTTTGGTTTACCGACGGAAAAGGTTGGACAAGTGCAAGAAACAACCTTGAAGAAACTTTTGATATTATGGAACACATATACAACATTAAAGATTTGGAAGATGGTATTATCAACGAGGTTTTTAAGTAATGTCAAAGAAAATTACAAAATGGGAACCTGATGATTTTGAGTTAGAAATGACTACACACTGGTCGTTCCCTAAACGTGGGGATTGGGCTACCCACGATGCTAAATGGCGTGGGAATTGGTCTCCGTATATTCCGCGCAATATTCTGCTTCGTTATTCAAAAGAAAACGATTTGGTCCTCGACCAATTTGCAGGTGGCGGTACTACCCTTGTAGAAGCCAAACTTCTCAACCGAAATATTATCGGTGTAGATGTTAATGATGTAGCACTTGCTCGTTGCAAAGAAAAAACTGATTTCGAGCACGAAGGGGCAGACGGCAAAGTGTATCTTCATAAAGGCGATGCACGAAACCTTGATTTCGTTCCCGATAACAGCGTAGACCTTATTTGTACCCATCCGCCGTATGCTGATATTATTCAATACAGTGAAGATATTCCCGAAGATTTATCTTTGTTAAAGGTGAAAGATTTTCTTGAGGAAATGAAAAAAGTTGCCTCGGAAAGCCATCGTGTTTTGAAAAAAGACAAATTCTGTGCTGTTCTTATGGGCGATACACGTCAAAAAGGACACATGATACCAATGTCTTTTGACGTTATGCGAATTTTCGAGGATGCAGGATTCAAATTAAAAGAACTTATCATCAAAGAACAACACAACTGCAAAGCGACAGGCTATTGGAAAACTAACAGTGTAAAATACAACTTTTTGTTAATCGCGCACGAATATTTATTTGTATTTAGAAAATAATAGGAGGATTTAATTATGCCACATTTTGAAATGGCTGAGTGCCCAGTATGTGGAAGAACCGCATACGGAAGAAATGACATTGAAGATGAATTTGGATATCGTTATGGTGGAACTATGCCACAATCTTGGTGTCGAAAATGCAGAAGTTTAGGAAGTAGCTGCGGATATACGGATTGTCCTCATTGGGGAGAAGATTATCCTCGCTGTTATTATTCTATAAAATGCCCTATAAATGACGATTGATATTCTATTGATAAGGAAATCTCTAATGTTTAGATTCAAAAAATCCAAAAAAGAAAGGAAGATGTCGATGCCAATCGAAAAAGCAGGCGGATATATTTCCAATTTAACCTTCAATGACGGGAAAGAACTCGCAATAGCAGCAAATGATATTGTTGTCTTTGTCGGCCCGAATAACGCAGGAAAAAGCCAAGCATTAAAAGATTTGTATGCGCTTTCAGAAGAAAAAAGCCCCAGCGTTATAATTTCAAATATAACTATCCGCAAATTTTCCTCACCGATATCTTCGGTTTTATCGAAAATTTCCGCGGGTACAGATCAAGGAACGTATATTTCGTATAGTGTCCTCGGCCATAGTATGAATATTTGGAGTTACACCGATGAGGATTTTCCTAAGAAGAATTTTTATGGTGATTTTCGCGATTTATTCATCGCAAATTTAAACACATCGGCTCGCTTGACTATATGTAACCCTCCGAATAGCATTAGACGTGACGAAAACAAAAAGCATCCTATTCATTATGCCGCTTTTGATAGCCAATATAGAAAATGGCTTTCGAATAGTTTTAAAAAAGCATTCGAGATTGAACTTACACCAAATACTCAGTTTGGTTCTCAAATTCCGCTTTGTATTGGCAAACCTGTTCAATTGAACGGAACATACGAAGATGAGCAATCGAGGCAAGAAGCATACGCTGATATTCTTAAAACATATAAGCAAGTGCAGAATCAAGGTGATGGCATAAAAAGTTTTACAGGCATTCTTTTATACTTGATGTTAGACTACTACTGCACTTACTTGATTGATGAACCCGAATCTTTTTTGCATCCACCGCAAGCGAGAATCATGGGGCAAATTATCGGTCAAACATTATCTGATCAACAACAAGCTTTTATTTCGACACATAGTGAAGATATAATTAAAGGCTTATTAGAGGCGTGTCCTGAAAGAATCAAAATTGTTAGGATCACACGAGAAGACGACACAAATCATTTTTCAATATTGAATAACGCAGAATTCAACCAAGTATGGAACGATCCTCTTTTGAAGTATTCTAATATAATGGCAAGTTTGTTTCATAAATCTGTTGTTTTGTGTGAAAGCGATTCCGATTGTAAACTATATTCTATTATCGAAAGTCATATAAAGCAAAAAGACGGCAAGTATTCTGAGACAATGTTCATTCATTGCGGCGGCAAACATCGTATGTCGAAAATAGTAACCGCACTTAGATCCTTGGATATAAATGTAAAACTGATCCCTGATATTGATATTTTAAACGATCAAGAAGTATTTAAGGGTGTTGTTGAATCATTTGGTATTGATTTTAAAACAATACAGAGCGATTATAATAATATCGTTTCAAATCTGCATAGTCCAAAAGAGAAAATCAATCGAATCTCAGCAAAGACATCAATAAATCAAGTGTTAGATAGTTCAACAAATACAGATCTATCCAACAGAGAAATCCGTAGTATTAAGGAAGCAATATCTATTATATCGAAATGGGATAGTCTAAAATCTGCTGGGTCGAACGCCCTCCCCTCAGGCAACGCAACCACCTCGTACAAAAACATAGATCAACTATTGAGAAGCGTTGGCATTTTCATTGTTCCGGTTGGCGAACTGGAATGTTTTATCAAGGATGTTGGCGGTCACGGACCAGAATGGGTAAATACGGTTCTTGAAACATATCCGAATTTAGACGATGCTGTTTACAACAGTATCACAGAGTTTATTGCATCAATGAATTTGTAACAATTTAAAATCTCCTAACTATTCAGATGAGTTAGGAGATTTTCCTTTTACATTTTCCTCTTTTCTCTAATCAACGTACTCTTACTAATGCCGGTTAGGAGTTGCACTTGTTTATAGCTTTTGCCTGCTTCCAAGAGTTCCATTGCGAGTTTTAATTGAGTGGGGCTATATTTCTTCGGGCGTCCATCGCGGAAGTTCGGGTTTTGACGTGCGATCATTTTGCCTGTTTGGGTGCGCTCGACAATCATTCCGCGTTCGTATTCCGCGAAAGCGAGCATAATTGTCATTATCAGATTACCGGTCAAGCTGTTTTCCACCATGCCCATATTGAGTATATTGACTTTTACCCCGCGATTGAACAAATCCCTTACGGTCTGCACGCCGTCAATAGTGGTTCGCGCAAATCTATCCAGCTTGCAAACCACCAGAGTGTCGTCGGGTTGCAGACGTTCCAAGAGGGATTGAAACTTCGGGCGCTCCATTGTCTTGCCGGTAAACGCCTCGGCAACAATCTCTTGACAACCGTGAGCGCGCAACGCGGCCTCCTGTTCCTCCAAGCTATTTCCGTCACGACCTTGCGTGGCGGTTGATACTCTCGCATATCCATAAATCATATAAAAATCCTCCGTTTTGTTGACTATAAGTTTTGGTTCTATTGGTTCTATGTTTTGGCACCGCTTTTATATCGGTGCCAGAACTTTTAGGTTTTGGTGCGATGCGGTTAGAACCTTTGGCTTTCTTGACTTTGTGCGAGAGGGCGTGTTATAATATCCACGCCCTCTTGGGCGGAGCTCCTTGACTGTAGCTTTGGTCGGCGCTGGCTTGGGGCTTTTCTTATGCGATTGAAAATCGTTTGCTTTGGATTTGCTTGGTGAACTTAAGGTAAATATCGTTGTGTTCCTTTTTGAATGCTGTGGTATCGAATCGGTTGGTGAGCACCGAAGTCCATCGGATGATGTAGGTTCCCGCTTCCATTTCCTCGGTTCCTTGACGGAGCATTTCTTCTTTGATGCTATCGCGGAGGGCTTCGGCCTCGGCTTTCGCATCTTCCATAATTGCTTCCCATTCCTGAAGGGCTTCGATTTTAGTGATGAGTTCGTTTTTTGACATTTTCTTATCTCCTTTTATTTTATGGGGTTTGCCCCTTGACTGATTATAGTATACACTAAATCAAGTGTATATTCAATATCAATTATGCACAAAGTTAAGTGAATGTTTTTGTGTATTTTATACACTTGAATTAGTGCATATTCTGTGATATAATGAACGCACGTAACGGAGGATAATTTTATGCCGATAATTTATACGAAACTTTTTGACCTTTTGAAAGAACGTGGATATACAACCTATAAAATCCGTCAAGAAAAGTTGATCGGTCAAGCTACTTTGACCGCATTGAAAAACGGAACCGGCGGTTTGGATGCAAAAACAATCGCACGGCTTTGCGAAAAGCTTGATTGTCAGCCGGGGGATTTGATGGAATATGTAAAGGAAGAACCAAAAGCGGAATGATTGATTGCGCGCATTATTTTTGCGCCCGAATAAGCTTTTGCGGTTTTCTTTCCGTCAATCGACAATAACGAAAAAAGACGAGCATTACGGTTTTGTATTGCTCGTCTGTTTTATTGTGTTATTCGTTGGGATATTCTATCTCTCGGCAGGTGAACTTTCGCCAATTTTCTTCTTTTGGTATTTGTGTATTCAGCATAGGCATGAATTTGCGGATCAGTTCGCCCTCTTTCTACCCGATTTCTTCTTCAATATCCTTGTACTTTTTACTTTTGGCATAATACATTACGTCAAAGACAACGTTTCGTCCTTGCCTTTGGTTCTCTGCCAAAATACAATATTTCTTTTCGCTCATGGTTTTTATACCTACCATGTGCTACGCAATGCGTTTGAGCATGTTGTGGCTCTTGCCAATATAAACAAGCTTATCGTCGATGCTTATACTGTAAATTCCCGCATGCTCGTATTTTTCATAAAGCGCTCGTTTCTTTTTTAAGCACTTATACATATTCTCTTGATACGACATTTTTTATCCTCTTAAAATTCGAATATATCTTTCTTGGGTTGTGTAATAGGTTGAGGTCTATCTCTGCCTGTTGCCTGCGGTCTTGGGATAACTACTTCTTTCACTTTTGGAATATATATTTGAGAGGGATTTTCAATATTTATCGCCTCTGTATTTATTCCAATTTCCCTATTATTTATTTCTCTATCCCCAGCCGTTTGATTTTGAACGACAGCCGTCATGCCTTTGCCGGTTGTCGGACATTCTCCATCGAAGCTGTGTCCGAGGCTCGGTTCACTCACTACACGCACGGCACGCGGTTGAGGTACCTCATAGAAATCATAAGTATTTCCATGAGAGGGAACAAGGTATCCTCCCTCTATCAATTTTTCGATTTGGTCGTTGTATGTCTGGCGTGCCATTCCTATAGCATTGCGCACCGCCACAGGTGATAACGCCATCGTAAAATTATTTGCATTTGCCGCAAAGTAAAGGTACAGCGAAAAAGCAAATGGGCGCAAATCACGAAGCGCGGCCATCCAGTTCTCATTTTGTATTCCGAGAAAGTCGGACTTTACCGGCTCGCGGTGAATAACCACGGTTTTTTGGTTTGGGTACGTTGTAGGCATTATGCTTTACCTCCCAAATCTTTAATCATTTCACGCAGTTGCGCAATTGCCTCTGCTTCGAGCTTTACTTGTATGCGTGCGAGAACCGCCTCGCATATTTCATTTTTGAGGTTTTCTCGCTCTTGGCGTTCGAAAAGTTCTTGCTTTATCATGTCCTTTTGGAGCTAATAAAGCAAGCTTGGCGAGAGAGAATCTCCCATTGCCGCAAGATTAAACTTGTTAAATAACATTGTTATTCTCCTTAATATAATTATTCAAGGTTCTTTCTTAACCTTGTAAATATATTATACAAAAAATTTTTTCTAAAATCAAAGAAAGCCGCCTGACGTTCAGCTTAATGAACGACAGACGGCGGGGGCATATTATGGGATAAAAACATGTTGTCCTCTTTGTAATGTGAAGTGTGGTCGAGGGAGACACGAAATCGCTTTTGGATTTCGCCGTCTCCGCTATCATGCACATTCTTTTTCGCATTCTTTAAGAAAGGCATGAGCACGAATGGGTTCGATGGTCTTTTCGAAATATTCCCAAGGTGCTGTTCTGAATTCGGGGAATTGCGCAACGAACCAACGACGAACAACCGCATAAGGAGAGGGATGTGTAGCCGCGGCGGCTTTCAAGAATTCGTATTCTTTGGTGAATTCTTCGCTCTTGGGTAAAGCGGACATGAACTTTTCCATTCTTTCGTAGGTCAAATTCTTGAATTGACAACACGCGAATTCTTCGCCCTCGCTGTTCACATACTTTGTGGGCTTTTTGTGGGTGATGCGCGATATTTTCAAATCGGGTATCTGCTGAGTCAACGCCTGATACAGCGCGAATTCCTCGCTGTTGGGGTTTGAGGCGGCTTTTTCAAACGCCTTGCTGATGGTGAGGGTCTTTGCTACAATAGAAAGCGTGTACTTTTCCATGATTTATTATCTCCTTTCTTTATTATGCTACATCGGGTAGTTCGTTTTCAATTTCTTCAGCAGATGCGAAAATCTTTTCATCGCTTGCATCTTCAATAAGCTGTTTAGCTGCTTCAAGATCAAATTGAAATTTTCCGGCTTCTATGGGTGTTCCGAAGGTTCTCAAGAACCATCTCTTAACTACGGGATATGCGGAAGCGCGAGTTTTCTTTGCATTTGCAATTACCAAATCAAGCTTTTTCAAAAGCAAGGACGAATTTTCTTGAATTGCAATATAATCCTTCATGAATTCATAGCTCAATCCTTCGTAGGTTTCCTTGGAGTCGTTCTTCTTTGCTACAACTTCTTCCAATTCGAAGTCGGGGTGCGCATTCATCAATGCCATTAACTGCTCGTAAGCATCGCCATATCCTTTGTTTGCGAGCTTGAAGCTACGTGCGCTACCGCGGATCTTCTTGTTGAGGATGTCGAGGGTGAAGTACTTGTTGGAATTTTTCATTTTGTTCTCCTTTAACGCAGAGAGTGCGTTTGGCTGTTATTCGGGTGCCACCTCTTTAATTTTTTTGAAGTGTGGTTTCGTGTTCCTCACTTTCTGGCTTTATTATAACAGACACCCTATCCATGCTATATGGCGAGACCTAAAGTTTTTTGAAGTTTTTTGAAGTTTTTTGAAAATGTTTTTCAATCATTTTCATCCGGCGCGCAATCCATTGTTTATTTGTCAATGAACAAAGACATTGCAAGACGTTTTGAGTTGTTGCGACTTGTTAAAAGGTGTTCAAAACACGTTTCGCAATGTTAAAAGAAGTTAAAAGTTGTTCCCAAAGAGTGTAAAAGCTTAAACTACTTTCGGCGAGTCCTTAATTTGCATCCAATTTTCGATTGTTGTTTGTAGTCTTTCAAAATACTGCTTTCTTCTACTTTTGGAATTAAATCTACATCGTAAAGGTTCGCGTAATGAGTTACCATGTCGAGGGTAGAGTGTCCCAGCATTTTTTGCAGGCTGTGTAAATCTTTTCCTGACATGATCCAATGCTTTGCGAAGGTGTGGCGGAATAGGTGGGATGATGTTTTTGATACTTTGCGGCTTATGTTATATTCCGCAATGCTTCTACCCAATGTTACTCGATTCATTTGTTCAGGAGAATTCACAAACGCGCAGGGAAAAAGATATTCGCAAACAAATTCACCGTTGTCATCTGTCAGCCACGTATCTACATATTCGCGCAACACCTTTAAATATGTGCTTTCGAGAGGGATGCGTGTTTTCCGTTTATTCTTTTGGACTTGTATTGATAACATACCATCTTGCCAATCAATATCTTTTAACTTTATAGCGCAAACGGTGGAAATACGGTTGCCGGTTGCCAAGAAATGATGAATAACAACCCAATTTCTATATTCCACAAACGAACAATCGACTTTTGGCTTTCTCAATAGCTTAGCAATTTCGCTGTCAGAATAAACTTCTTTTATATCCGATTCGACATTCTTCAAGGCGATTTCGCGTTTATCAATATAGCCTTTATTCATTAGCCAATAAGCGATGGCGCGATAATCTCTAAAGTGGGTACACACGGTTATATCGCTAACTTCTTCGATGTCGAGTAAATAATGTCGATAATTGATTTCAAAATCATTTTCATTAAAAATTGAAATTGGTACTTCTCCGCCTTTGGTGTATCGTTGCTGGTCTGTAAAAGAATAATATTCATTTTCGGGGTATTTCATCCAGCAAAAGAACTTTTTTAGTTTTCTTATCCCACATAGATAATGCTTGATAGTTTCTTTGGAATTTCCTTTGCCTTCTTGAAATTTCAAAAATTCATCTGCGATTTTTGAAAAGGGTTCGTTTGTTCTTGTTTGACGTTTTGTCTTTGCAATAAATCTTTCTGCCATTTCTGTTTCTCCGTTACACGATTTTTTGCCAAATCAGGTTACACGATTTTCGAAAAGACATAGGTTACACGATTTTTTTCATAGAAACAACAAAAAACCCTTGAAGCCTTATGCTTCAAGGGTTTTCTGTTTGGCGGAGAAGGAGAGATTCGAACTCTCGAACCCCGTTAAGGGTTACACGATTTCCAATCGTGCGCGCTCGACCAGCTACGCGACTTCTCCACATTATTTTTGCGCCTTATTTAACGCGCTTGGTTATTATATCACGGAATTTTTGAATTGTCAACATAAAATTTCACTTTTATTTGGATATTTGGGGCATTTTAAGGCAAAAATCTTCATATATCAATACCAAAATATCACTTTGGAGTTTTTTATATGCTTCCTAAAGAGCCTTACAAAAAGTTTGCCGCCGTTACGCTTTACGTTGCCGTTGCCTTGGCGGCGATTTACATTATTTTTAATTATCTTTGGGGGGCAATACTTCCCTTTTTAATAGCATACATTTTTGCCGAATGCTTTAAGCCCGTTGTACGCTATTCCGAACAGCACCACAGGTTTCCAAAACGGATTTTTGTGCTGTTTGTTGTATTTTTGGCGGCAGGGTCTTTGGGCGCCCTTATTTTTGCCATATCGCGGCAGACGGTTTTAGAAATCCGCACCCTGTTTTTATCTGTAAAAGAGATAATTACCAAGCTTGCTCAGGACGATAATTATGCATCGGAGCTGATAAAAAGCATAAGCGATTCTTTGCCCTTTGGGGATATTACCCCAAAATTATGGGAATTTAGAGAAAATTTAGACACCAACCTTTGGGATATGGCGTTATCACTTGGCGATAAATTCTCCGGCACGGCTTTAAGCCTTTTGGGCAACGCGGCGTTATTTATACCCGAGCTTATTTTAAACACCGTTGTGGTTATTATCGCCACCTATTATTTTGCGGTGGACAGGGTTAAGGTTAACTGCTTTTTCTTATCCTTCTTCCCGCGGAACGGGCGGTTGGTTTTAAAATATATAAAGGATATTTTATCCAACACCGTTGGGCAATATATAAAGGCTTACGGGCTGTTGTTCTTTTTAACCTTTGGCGAGCTGTTGTTATCTTTTTCGCTTTTAAGGCTAAAATACAGCTTTATTCTTGCCCTTGTTATAGCGTTCGTAGACCTTTTGCCTGTTTTGGGCACGGGGACGGTGCTTATTCCTTGGGGAATAATCTGCCTTGTAACCCAAAACTATTATCTTGGGGTTTGGTTGCTTATAGTTTACGCGGTTATAACCGTTATCCGCCAAATTATAGAACCGAAAATCGTTGGAAAAATGTTTGGATTGCACCCCTTGGCGGCGTTGGCGGCAATGTATATTGGGCTAAGGCTTATGGGGCTTTTGGGGATATTTATTTTCGGCATCGGCGCAATAATTATATCGCGGGTGATAGATTTGCGGGATGAGGTCAGAAAAGAAAACGAAAAAAACGCAGGCATTTAGCATTGTGCTGATTAAAGCACAATGCAACGATATAAATCCCCAACGGGATTTGCGATATACGCCCAAGGCGCGCGATATGTGTTGCCCACGCGATATGCCCTGCGGGGCGAAAAGAGATTTATATCATATCGCATTTATCGCCAGAGAAATATATCGCTTTTTCCGTTGGAAAAAATATCGCATTGCGAAGCAATATATCGCAAAAAACTACCCGAAAAAGAGTTTTCTCTTCTTCGGGTAGTTTTTTAATTTTAGTTTCTGCAATCTACCAAGGAAACCGAAACAACGTCGGGGATATTGCTTATAGAGCTAACCAGCTTTTGGTGTGCGCCCTTTACCGAAATTTCATAGATAATTTCGCAATATTCGCCGTTATCGGTAAGCGAGCTAAGGCGGGTTCTAACGCCGCGCTCGGCAAAAAATCTTGCAACCTGATCTACGGCAACGTCGTTATTTGCACGAACGATAAGTAAATAAGGTCTTGCGCCGTTGGCAGAGATTTTCATAATTATAAACGCCGCCGCGCCGATAAACAAGCAGGCAACGATGGTGATTTTGTAAAAATGCGCCCCTGCGGTGATACCTGCCGCAACCGACCAGAACATAAACGCGGTGTCGGATGCATCTTTAATTGCGGTACGGAAACGGATAATAGATAACGCGCCCACCATACCCAAGGAAAGAGCAAGGTTAGAGGTGATTGTTAAAACTATCATCGCCGAAATGGGGGATATAAGCAACAAGGTAACCTCGAAGGTTCTGTTGCGGGAAACCCCGCGCATTGTAAGACGGTAAATTAACAAAATAAACAAACCGGAAAGGAATGCCAAAAGCAGGGATATTATAATATCCGCTAAGGTTATTTCGGCAGAAAAGCCTTCAAGCACACTTTTTTTAATTGCGTCAAAAATACTCATATTGTTTCTCCTCTGCAAAGAGCGTATTTTGAAACCGACATCTGCATACCCGAGTTTGCACAGCATTTGCGTATGAACGAGGGGCATTTATCGGTATATTTTATTTCCATAATAACCATACCGCGGGGGATGGCGGGGATAGGACTTTTTTGCGGTTGGAACAGCGATTGTTTATCGCCGCAAAGCGATTCTACGTTGGTATCGAAGGTAACCCGAACCCCCAAAGCGGGCATTACGTAGGCTTCCCTATCGTACCTTACCGCAACCTTGGGCTTTACCGCCTTGGCGCGCATTTCCGATGCCAAGCCAAAGCATTGGGCGTTTTCGTCTATATTTTCGCCTTTTATTATTTTGTCAAGCTCTTCCAACGTTATTCTTGCGGAATGCTTTTCGGTAATAACGCCCCGCTTGGTTTTCCGTTCCAGCCTTATAAAGCGGTCGTCGTTATCGTAGGTGCGCACCCTAAACTTTATATGCACGGCGTTGCCGTCGATTTTATCGTAAAGGGCGGTGTTGTAAGCATCGTCAAAATACAGCGAGCAAATGGAATATTTGCCGTTTTTGCCGTTTTGGTCGGGCACAAGAAGCTGACGTATTTTTGCGGCGATGCGGGCGTATTCGGCGTAATCTATAAGATATTTTTCTTCTATTCTGTCTGCCATATCCGCCACCTATACCTTAAAGCCGTATTGCTGCATTTCGTTATCCGACAAATTAAAGTAATCCTGAACGTAATCTACCAAATAGCCCTCTCGGTTGTTTGCAAAGTAATAAAGGCTGTCGATAGCGTTTTCCCAAGCGGAATAGGAATGGTTCCAACGCTGGCAATCCCGCATAATGTCGTTTTCTATATAACCCTTAAAGCGGTCTATATATTTGGTAATGTTTTCGGTGTTCCATACGCTGTTAAGCTGGTATGCAATTTCCTCTAAAAACATCTTTTTAAAATCGGGGTTTTTTAACAGCGAATTAATAAGGGCGGTAGAGAACATATCGCTTGCCCCCGTGCCCGCGGGGTTAAGGTGGGCTTCCACGGTGTTGTGGGTTGCCGAACGGAACCCGTGGTCTACGTCGTAAAGCATCCAACGCCATTTGCCCCCCTTATAGGTAAAGAACTTTATATTGCCGTTATCGGCGTTGCCTACGATAATTTCGGTAACGATATAATCGGCATAGTTTTCCACGTCCATAAGGGTTTTTATATGCTCGTAATTTTCGGGCTTGGAAAGGTCGTTCTGCTTTGCAAAATTAAGCAGGGTTTGATATTCGTCGTTATTTCTGCCGTTGGCAAAGGTAACGTTAGCCTCTTCGGCGCTTACGTTATAATGCCCTGCCACGTATTGGTCGTTAAGCTTTTCGCGGATAAAGTAAATTCCCCAATATTCGCCGTTGATATAAACAACCACGGGACGGCAGTTTTGAACGTCCAGCTTTAAATAATCGCTTGCAAGCTTTGTCATCATAGCGTCGCGCATGGTGGAAAGCTTCCAATCCTGCCCCGTGTTACGAAGGATAACGGATTCGTAAACGTCTAAATCCGAATCCTCGAACAGCTTGTAATTAAGCTGACCTTTGCCGTATTTAGAGCGAAAAAAGAATGCAAGGGATTTCTTTTCCAGCGCCTTGGAAAGACCGCCGAAGATTTTTATGCCGCAGTTTTCGGAAAACCCTGTTCCGTCATCGGCAAAAAACGAAATATTCGCTTCCCGTTCCCAGCCCATATAATAGTTTGCGCCGTTATACGGGAACACCGAATCGGCGTTGGGGCCGGTGGCGTATATGCCGGAATAATGGTCGAACAAATTAGAAGGGGTGGTAACGATAGCCACGGTTTCTAAATGGTCGGGCTCGTTAATTATATAGGTTAAATTAACGATTTCGCTTTTTTGCTTGCCCTGCTCTACCGAAATACAGCGTATAACGGTGGTTTTATCTAAAACCAAGGGGGCTGTATAAAGGGTAGATGCGGTAGAGGGCTTAGAGCTGTCAAGAGTGTAATAAACGTTGCCTTGGCTTTTTAGCTCTACGGTAACGGTATCCTGCTTATAAACCCCTTGGGGTATGCTGGGTGCAGGTGCAGAGGCAACCTTTAAGGCGCCTATGCTGTTTTCCCTTTCGGGGGTGGGCTCTTCCAGAATGCTAAAGCCGTCTTCGCCGTTGGGTCTGCCGTATGCGGTATCGGCACCCATAGAGGGGATTATAGCCATATCTATAATGGTATCGCCCTTGGAAAGCACTATATTTTCGCCCTGAGAGGATATTCCGAACTTAACCACGGGGTAGCCCTTGGGGGTGTTAATGCCCTCGGAGGAAAGTATAATAACCAAATATTCGTGGGCGGGGATAACAATTCCGTTAAGGCTTGCCTTCATAGGCTCTAAGGAATCGTCGGAAAGGAACCAGCCCGTAAGGTCAATATCTTCGTCGGTGCGGTTATAAATTTCTACAAAATCGTGATATGTCTTATAGGGCCCTGCAATATAAGATTCGTTGCGGGCAACGACCTCGCTTATTTCTATCTCGGCAGGTCTTACCGCGGCGGCATAGGATTTTATGCCTGCGGCATCGTTGGTGAACCCTATTGAAATTTCGCCGTCGATATAAATTTCCTCGCCGTTTTCTATATATCTGCTGCGGGAATTACCTTCACCTGCAGGCACGCAGGAAACGTATGCACTGCGGCGGTAATCGGGGGCGGTTAAAAACAACCTTTCGCCGCTTGAAAGGGCAAACCCCGTGGAATTTGCCATACCGCTTTTATCGGCATAAAGCAAAACGCATTGGTTGGGTGCAAGGGTATATTCGGGTATTGCAAACTTATAAGGGTCGTCCTCGCTGTCGCTTATATACCAGCCCTTGGTGGATATTTCTTTATCCGAAACGTTGCAAAGCTCTATTACGTCCCTAAGCTTACCGCCAAAGGCAAGCTCATCGGAGGAAAACAAAAGCTCGTTAATAACCAAGGGTGCATCGGCATAAACGCGGGCAAGCTCTAACTGCTCTATACCCGCCTCGTCGTTTTCAAAGCCGGGGGTTGCCGCCATGGTTTGGTATTCTATACCGCTTTGGGTGATAACGCGGGCAAAGGATAAGCCGTCGTTTGCCTGTGCAACCTCTGCCGAGCAATAGCTGTTGCCCTTGGAAAGCACTGCGGTTTCCCCTGCGGAAAGCCTAAAATCTGCGTGGATTTCGCCGTTTTCGGCAACGGTATCCTTCCCCGATGCAAACACCAAAAGTATTTGCTGGGGTGCTAAAGTAAGCTCGGGTAATTTATAACGGGTGCGGTTGGTAACCGTATCCGAAACGAAATAGCCCTTGGTGGATATTGCCGCCGAGGAAATATTCTTTATCTCGATAATATCGCAAAAATCGCCCTGAAAATCGGGTAACGTATTGCGGTTGGCGGTAAATACCTCGTTAATTACAAGGTCGTTGGTTTTATCCTTATCCCCTGCCAAAAAATCGGCAACACCTTGGGGGGTGTTGGGGTAGCCGGGGGAGGGAGTATCGGAAATAACGTACTCGTTACCCTCTAAAACCATAACTCTGTTACTGCCTGCGGCAACGGTGGTTGCCTTTGCAATAACGGTGCCGTCCCAAGAAACAAGGGATATATATTCCCCGCCGCTTGAATTTAGCTTAAAGGGAATATTTGTGCCGTCTAAATAAATAACCATATAGGTTTTGGATTTAAATTCCAAATCGCCAAAGGTGTATTTTACGCTGTTGGTAACGTCGTTACAAAGCCCAAAATCTGCAAGATTAAAGGTTTCGCCGTCGTTATAAAGCTCGATATAATCGGGGGTTTCGCCATCATCGGTAGAAATTATCGACCCGTTTGATGAGCATATTTCGGTAATGCTTACCTTAATATTTACCATTTCGCCGTCGTAATAGGTGGGTATACCGACGCTGTCTTCTATCAACAGCATGGCGACAACACCCAACAGCAGGGCAAAAACCAACACGGCGGCAATTAATATTTCCTTTTTCCTTCTTGCTGTCATTTTACCACTTCTTTCAGTTTGTTAAAATTACATATCGCGGGATGCGATAATATTTGCGCCTGTATCGCAAACGTTTTCTATAATAACCGTACCCCTTTTTATGGGAGCCTTTACGGTGCAGGTATGCAAGGCGTGCATAATATCGCGCATTTTTCCCTTGGGAACAGCTTTATCGGTACGCACGGCAAGCTTTGCGTGGATACCGCCCACCACCGAAACAGAGCCTGTAACGGTACGCATGGGGCAGGAAACCTCGTTTTTGCCGTATTCCTCGCCCTTGGGGCAGGAATTCCCTTTTACCGCAAGGGTTTCTTCATCTACCGTAAGATGGCAACCGCGGGGGCAGACTATACAAATTAAATTCTTCATATTATTCCTCCGCAATTTCGGCAACCGAAACGGTAATATCGCCCAAAGCCTCATCTAAAAGCAAGCGGGGCAAGG
>JAFYOG010000233.1 GCA_017560285.1 Clostridia bacterium | reverse complement strand
TGGTGTGCATCGGTAATGCCGTGCAGGTTATAACGGTTAACGTTATCCATCAGCCCAACCTCCATAAGCAATCTTACGGGGGTGTTGGGGGTGCATTCAAGCTCTACGTCGGTGGCGCCTTCTATTTTATCGCCCTTAAGGGTAATGCTGTAGGTTATAAGAGGAACCAGCGCCGCGGGAATTTTCCACAAAACCGTCTGTTTGCCGTTTTCGATGTTGGTTATAACTCTAAGAGTCATAAACATCATATCGCTTTCCTTAAGGTTGCCAACGTTTTCCCCAAGGAACCCGTAGGATTTAACCTTATAAAGGGCATCGGCAGGGGCAGTGGTTTCGCCCTCGTTCCAAAATCCCAAATATTTACCGCCTGCGCCCGCATACCAGCCGATATAGCAATGGGGGTCATCCTCGCTGTAAATTAATTGCTTGCTGTTGTATGCGTTTGCAATCAGGTCGAAAACCTCGGCGTTTTCGGTAATGCCCAAACGGGTCTTAACCGAATCTCTAAATTCCAAACCAAAGTCGGTGGGGTTTTCTATGGTGCCCATACCGTCAATGCTAACGGCATCCGATAAACGCTTGCCGGAATAAAGGGTATCGCCCATAAGAATACCAAGCACCTCTTTAATCTCGGTATGCTCGCCAAGGGTATCCTCGAAGGTAAGATAACCCGAAAAATCGGGGTTGCCGCCCTGCAGGTGGGTGGGATAATAACGGGATTGAAGAATAATCTCGTCGATAATGGTATCGAATACGGTTAAAAAGTCCTTTTCGTTTTGGGCAGGGAAGTATTTATCAACGTAGTTTTTAACGGTTACGTCGGAATTACGGTAAATACTAACGCTTTTTGTGTTGTTGTTGCTGCTGCTTCTTGTACCGGGCACGGTAAGTGTAAGCGCTTGGTTATTGCCCAGCTTAAAATAAGAATCCCAATAATTGTTAATGGCGTTTGTATTTTGGGCAGGGTTTAAAATCGACCTGCCTATATCGCTTACACTGCCGCCAAGGCTAAGGGTATAAAACAGCGCCTCGCCGTCGCAATCATAGTGCTGCTCGATTTTGTTCAGCGCATAGGATGCGGTAAGCTGGGTAATAAAGGCTAAAGAATCAGAGGTATCGCCGCCGTTGCCTATGTTAGAGCTTGCTTTGTCAACGTCGTCGTAATTTGTGGTGGCAATGGTAGGGTCGCCGTCGCTCATTAAAACCATAATGGGCATACGCTTTTTGCCATCCTGAAATCCCTCGGTTATAACCGTTTCCTGCTTTAGAAATTGGTTTACAGCCTCGTTAATACCCGCCTGAATATACGTGCCGCCGGTTACGTTTGCGCTGGTATCTGCGGGGTTTTTGCCGCCTTCGGTTCTAACGTTGGTGTTAACCGAAATTGTGTGGTTGGCAAAATCAAGGAATTTGTCGTTTTGGGTGGTGTATCTGTCAAGCTCGAACAAAACCTTAACGCTTTGGTTATAGGTAGAGGTACCAAAGGAACTGCTGCCGGAATAAAGAATAACGCCCACGCGGTTATTAAGGTTTGTTTCCAACAGCTTTTTTATGGCGGCGTTTGCCGCAACCGCCAAATCGTCGTCCCAGCCGGAATTGCTCATAGAACCCGAAATATCAAGCACCAATATGGTATCGGTGGGAATGGTGGAATAACCCACAATTTCTTTGTTGGATGCAATAGCCGAAAGGGCTACCAAAAGGTTATTTTGCGGGTCGTTAAGCTTAACTTCGTCGGGGAACAGGCTTGTATCGGTAAACACCGATTTATCTGCCCAAACCGCGCCTGCGTTAAGGGTGCTGTCCTCTTTAAAAAGCTCCTTCCAACCATCCATGGTAGATGGGTCAGAAATTCGGCTGTCTACGTTGCTTGCAATGGTATCTGCCGACGCTATATTAAAAGCCATGGCAGGCGCCAAGCACAACAGCATTGCCAAAGTTAAAATTAACGAAATTGTTCTTTTTGCATTAATCACAAAAAACACCTTCTTATTAATATAATTATTACAATATCATTCTATCACTCTGCTATACTAAAGTCAATGCAAATGGCGCATTTTATTGCAAAAACCAAGATTATTCGACAGAATAAAAACAAAAATCCGTGCTTAACACGGATTTTCTTTTATTTATGGTATTTTTTGCCGTTATTTATGGCAAAGGCGCGGTAGACCTGCTCGGCAAGCATAACACGGGCAAGCATATGGGGGAAGGTCATTTTAGACATCGATAACCGCATATCGCATTCCTTTTTTAGGCTTTCGTCAAGCCCAAAGGAAGACCCGATAATAAAGCACACGGGGCGGC
>JAFYOG010000232.1 GCA_017560285.1 Clostridia bacterium | reverse complement strand
AACATAGGCTGCGGAGTCGAACTGTTGCACACGTAGGTTGGGTCCGGGCACGGTATAGGTATAAATTTTACCGCTGTAAGGGGGTTCTTCGGGCTCGGGTTCGCTTGTTTCGGGCTCGCTTGTTTCGGGTTCACTAACCTCGGGTTCACTTGTTTCGGGCTCGCTAACCTCGGGTTCACTTGTTTCGGGCTCACTTGTTTCGGGGTCACTAACCTCGGGCTCACTAACTTCGGGTTCGCTAACGTCTGCGCTTATATCAACGCTAACGTCGCTGTCGTCGGCGCCGCCTACCGAGCTTTCGGAAGAGGGATCCGAAGCATCTTGGCTGTTTTGGAAAGCTTCGTCATCGGTGGAAACGTCGTTGTTGGTTGGGTTGGTAAGGAAGAACACTGCAACGGCAATACATACAATAACCGATGCAATAATTATCCAAAATAACGGTTTTTTGTAATTCAATGCGTTTTTCACTCTTTGCTTCACTCCTATCTCGCCAAAAGCAAGAGGGCAAGCGGCAATGCGCGAATGCTGTACTCCGCATTCCAAAAGTGCCGTTGCGTAAAGCCTTCTCGCCTCGGCGTTCATATTTTTTACAACCTTTTCGTCGCAAGCCATTTCTATATCTCTGCACAGCATAACGTATGCAACCCAAATAAGCGGGTTAAACCAATAAATGCAAAGCAATAAATACCCAAAGGGCTTTATAAGATGGTCGCGGCGCTTTAAATGTGCTTTTTCGTGGGCAATAACCTGTGCCTCGGTTTCGGCAGAAAGCCCCAAGGGCAGGTATATGTTGGGCTTTATTATACCTAATATAAAGGGGGAACCAACGCTGCCGCTGCGGCGTATTCCGTCGCCGTTGGTTATAAATTCGCCTACGCGCTTACGCAACAGCCCATAGTTAATTACGGCATACAAAAGCATTCCGCCGCAACCCAACGCCCAAATAATCCAAGCCTTGTCGGCAACGGCTTTTATGGGGTTTTCGGCTTGGGGATTGCTGCTTAGCGCACTGTTAATTTTATCGTCTATGACGCCAAACCCGCTATCTACGTATTGGGGCGGGGTTTGGGGCTTTTGCTGTGGAATTTGTTGGTCGGGTATGGGGTTATGCTCGTTATTTATGCTCTGGTCAATATTAGGCAGGCTATTATCCTGCGCAATATCGGAATATACCGTATCGGTATTTACAAGCCCCTTAGAGGGCACAAGGCTTAGGTCGCTTTCGATAGAAAAGGGAAGTGCAAGCCGTATTCCCACCAGCGCCCACAAAAGGCAAACCGCCCATTTGGGTGCAATTTTTTTAAACAAAAGCCTAATAAGCAACACTGCGGCAATAAGCCAGCCTGCGGTTATGCTTATGTTAAACAGCTCTATAAAAAATCTTGACATTATTATTCACCGCCTCGGTCGATAATGGCTTGAATTTCCTTTATATCCTTTTCGCTAAGCTTTTGTCTTTTTGCAAAAGCGGCAATAAAAGCAGGCAAGCTACCCTCGAACCGCTTTTCTAACATTTCGTCAAGCTCGGCAAGCTGCACACTGTCTTTGCTTACCAAAGAGGTTATAACCGAATCGGTGTTTTTAAGCACCCCCCGCTCGGTAAGCCTTTTTATAACCGTATAGGTGGTGGTACGGGACCATTCCAGCTTTTCCTTGCAAATTTTTGCCAAGGCCGAGCAGCTTATTGGCTCGCTTTCCCACAA
This sequence comes from Clostridia bacterium, assembly GCA_017560285.1. Lineage (GTDB taxonomy): Bacteria > Bacillota > Clostridia > Oscillospirales > CAG-382 > Coliplasma. The sequence goes on along the minus strand of JAFYOG010000232.1, from coordinate 1,922 downwards.
AATAAGGCAAAATCTGTATTCGCTTTCAAAAACCTTAGGTGTGTTCATAATTATATCCCCTTTAAAAATTAAATCTGCAAAACCAAAGTTGTCTACTTCATTCGTCAACGTTAGTTTAACAGATTAGACAACCTTTGTCAAGGGGTTTTTTGCAAAAGGCCGTTTTTTCACTTTAATTCGATAAACTGTTAAAAAGCTATTGCAATTTTGTGTTAATTGTGTTATAATTACCCCATTCTACCCCGAAAGCGAGGTTTTTTATTTTGAATTGGGAAATTGTTGCCCTTATAATTTATTTTGTAGCTATGCTTAGCATAGGTATAGTATTTTTCTTGCGTAACAAGAGCAAAACCGATAAGGATTATTTCCTTGGCGGCAGATCTATGGGTCCTTGGGTTACCGCAATGAGCGCACAGGCATCCGATATGAGCGCGTGGTTGCTTATGGGCTTGCCCGGCAGCGTGCTTGCCTTTGGCTTGGGTCAGGCGTGGATCGGTATAGGTCTTGCCCTGGGTACCGCTTTAAACTGGATATTGGTTGCCCGCCGTTTGCGCAGATTTTCTGCCGCGGCTAACGATTCTATCACCCTTCCCCAATATCTTTCCAACCGTTTTGCAACAAAGAGCAAGACCTTGCAGGTTATCTGCGCTATCGTGTTCCTTGTTTGCTTTACCGTTTACGTTGCATCTGCATTCGTTGCGGGGGCAGGGGTGTTTGCATCTATATTCAGTGTCAAAAAAAGTATCGCCATGGCAATTTTTGCCGTAATACTTATTATCTACACCTTCCTTGGCGGTTACAAGGCAGTTTGCTGGACCGACTTCTTCCAAGGTTTATTGATGATTGTTGCGGTTCTTGCTGTTCCGATTATTCTTGCGGTTGCAGGTGATTTAGACACAACTGCAGTTAACAATACAATTATTTCTGTTGGCAGCGGTGAAACTGTGGCAGAAGTTATTGATGCAGGAAAATCCAGTTTCTCAAGCGCAATATTCAACGCGTCTATAACCGATATCCTTAACGGTTTGGCATGGGGCTTGGGTTATTTCGGTATGCCCCACATTTTGGTTCGCTTTATGTCCATAAAGAAACCTTCGATGGTAAAAAAATCTGCCACAGTAGCAATCGTTTGGGTTGTTCTTGCTTTGGCCGCGGTAACTACTATGGCTGCTATGGGCAGGCAGGTTATTGCCGACAGCAATATATATGTTGGCGAAGCAGACGGCAAAACCGTTTTGTTTGATGAAAACAACAAAATGCTCACCTATAAAGTGGTCATCGATGAGTCTGAACAGGTTGTAGATTTAACCGATATTTACTATATTCCCGAGTTGGAAACAGATAATGCAGAACAACAGCCCGAAGCTCATATTATTGATATTGACGGCAAAAAGGTGTTCAACATCGACGGCGAAGACCCCCTCACTTTGGGCGAACAGCTTGTATTAAAGGCTGATCAGGATTCAATCTTCATCAGTCTTGCTCGTAAACTGTTCCCTGCCTTTATCGCGGGTATTCTCCTTGCCGCGATTATTGCCGCATCTATGTCTACTGCAGACAGTCAGCTTTTGGTTGCATCTTCCTCGTTCACTTCCGATATTTACAAGCCCATTATCCGCAAAAAAGCTAGCGACAATGAAACTCTTTGGGTTGGCAGAATCGTCGTTTTGATTGTTGCTGCTATTGCATATATCATTGCAAGTAACGAAGAGCGTGGCGCAGGTGCGATTATGGACCTTGTAAGTAACGCTTGGGCAGGATTTGGCTCTGCTTTCGGTCCTGTTGTAATTCTTTCGCTGTTCTGGCGCAGATTTACCTACAAGGGCGCTTTGGCAGGCGTTATCGCAGGCGCAGTTACCGACGTTGTATGGTTTATCTGGCTTGCAGGCCCCACCGGCATTTACGAGCTTATCCCCGGCTTT
>JAFYOG010000231.1 GCA_017560285.1 Clostridia bacterium | reverse complement strand
GATATGGACGGCAAGCTGGAAATTATATCGGCAGAAAATATTCAAAACACCACCATAACCAAAAACGGCAACAGATATACCGTTTCTGCAAGCTTTAATAACCTTTACGCTCCCGCACAGGGTGAATCGGTTAAGCTTGACGTAATTAAGACCATGACAGGCAATTTCGGTCTTAACGGCTTTAGCTTTGCCCTTTACGAGGAAGATTCCGAGGATGCGTTGCTTGTATCCAACCTTACCGATATTAACGGTAACGCAAGCTTTTACCTTTATTTCCCTGCAGAAATGGCAGGCAATACCTATTCTTACGTTCTTAAAGAGGTTGCAACGAGCATTTCCGGTATGGAAGAAAATACCCAAAGCTATACCTTGGATTTTGTTGTAACCGATAATTTAGACGGCACGACAAGCGTTACCGTTTATATAGACGGCGAACCGCTTACCGACCAAAACAAGCCCACCTTTAACAACGTTTACGACCCTGTGGATGCACAAATTCTGTTCAGCGGCGAAAAGAAACTTGAGGGCAGAGTTGAAAACGCAAACGAATTCAGCTTTAACCTTTACCGCACCGACAGCAGCTTTGCCATAGACGGCGTAACACCCCTTCAAACGGTTTATAACGACGTTATGGGCGGATTTATATTCGACCCCGTTGTATTTGATACCGCAGGCGAATATTACTTTGTAATTACCGAAACCGAGGGCGACCTTGCGGGCATTACCTACGATAATACCCAACACCGTATTACCGTTACTGTAAGCGATAACGGCGGTACGTTGGTTGCAAGCTCGGACCTTAATTACAACATCGAATTCAACAACACCTATATCCCCGCCCCCGTTGACGTAACCATTAACGGCAGCAAGATTTTAAGCGGCAGAGATATTGCCGACGGCGAATTCCAATTTGTTCTAAAGCAAGAAGGCGCAGAGATTGAAAAAGTTAATAACCTTGGGGCTGCCTTTAGCTTCGAAACCATAACCTACCGTACTGCAGGGGTTTACACCTATACCGTAGAGGAAACCGACAACGGTCTTGCAGGTGTAACCTACGATACGGCGATTTATGAAATAACCGTTACGGTTACAGATAACGGCAACGGCAAGCTTTTGGCAACGGTAGATATGAAAAAGAACGGTTTGGAATCCACCGAAATCGTTTTCGTAAACGAATATATCCCCGCGCCTTACAGCTTTACTCTTAACGGTACCAAAAATCTTACGGGCAGAGAGCAAAACGCTAACGAATTTAAGTTCAGCCTTGTAAATCTGCTTACCGACCAAGTGGCAGAAACCGTTGCAAACGGCGCAGACGGCAGCTTTAGCTTTAGCGAAATCACAGTTCGCGCCGCAGGCCATTACCATTACCACGTGATAGAGGTTGGCGAGGAATTGCCCGGTATAACCTACGATACCGCTATTCAGCATATTGATATAGAGGTTACAGACGTAGGCGGCAGGCTTGAAGGCAGAATTATTATTAACGAAACCGCTGACGGCGAAATAACCTTTAACAACGTTTACGATGCGTTGGATGCATCGGTAACCCTAAAGGGTATAAAGGAATTTACCAACGGCAACCTTACCCAAGGCTTGTTTAGCTTTAACCTTATAGAAAACGGCGATGTAGTTCAAACCGTTACCAACGGCAAAGACGGCGCTTTCGAGTTTGAACCCATTATCTTTAACCAAGAGGGCGTTTATGAATACGTTATCGCCGAGGTTAACGATAATAAGGACGGCGTAATTTACGACGATGCAGAACGTAACGTAACCGTAACCGTTACCGATATAGGCGGTATTTTGGCGGCAAAGGTAGAAATCGACGGCGAAATAACCGACACCGCCACCGTTACCAACGTTTACGACCCTGTAGATACCGAATTTACCATAACGGGCAAGAAGTTCTATAACCGCCAGCTTGCAGGCGGCGAATTCCAATTTGTTTTAAAGCAGGGCGACGAAATTGTTCAGACCGTTAGCAACGATATAAACGGCGATTTTAAGTTTGTTATCCCCTTTGATAAAGCGGGCGAATACGAATATACCGTAAGCGAGGTTAACGGCGGCAACAAGCACATTGTTTACGACAGCGCGGTACGCAACGTAAAAATTACCGTAACCGATATAGACGGCAGGCTTGTTGCAAAATGCCAAATCAACGGTATGGATATTTCGATTGTAAACTTTACAAACAGCTTTATGCCCAACCCCGATAACGTAGAAAAGCAGGTTAAGATTAAAAAGACGGTTACAAACCTTGGTCAGGAACAAATTACCCCCGAAGGCTTTAGATTTGTTTTTGCTAACCAAGATACCGGTGCAAAACAACTGATAGCCGTAGATAAAAACGGCGAAGCCGAAATGGACTTTACCTTTACGAAGGCTCAGATAGGCTCTGAATTAAGCTTCACCGTATATGAATTTAACGATAACCGCGAGGGCGTTACCTACGATACAAGAGCTTATAACCTAACCTTCACCGTAGAGCTTGACGAAAACAACGAGCTTTCGGTTAAGTGCTTTATCGACGGCAAAGAGGTTACCGACCCCGTTTTAACCTTCGAAAACAGCTACGAACCCCAAATTCCCCAACCCGGCGACGAAACCAATATGCTCTTCTTTGTGTTAATGCTGTTATTCAGCATGGCAGTGCTTGCAAAGGCTGTCCCCGCAATGTGGAATAAGTATAACAGAATTTAGTTAAAACAAAAAAGAACCATCTTTTGATGGTTCTTTTTATTTACAGATAATATTTTACAGCAGTGCTTTAAGCTTATCCCCAAGCTGACGCATTACAGCTTTATCTACCTTAAGCACCCTTCGGTCGTAGGTTAAAAGCCCGTTGGTTTCGTCCTCTACGTCAGAAACCTGCGTTAACACGGCGCCGTTCAACCCCTGCTCCTTTACGGCGGGGATAATTTGGGTGTTATAAAGGGCTAAAAGCCCTTCTTGGAACTCTTTTTGGGTTTTAAAGGTCTTGTAGCCGTAATTTTTGGCAAGATTAAAGGCGTGGTTTTTAACAACGTAGGAATACCCGCCGAATTCCGACAAAACCAAGGGCTTGCCTTTAACCGCCTTTAGCTTAACCGGCTTAAAATAAACGTGATGGCTTTCAACGTCGGTTAGATTTTCGAAAAACCAGCCCGAGGTTGTATCGAAAATACGGGTTTTATCATAATCCTTAAAAATTTTGTAATTGTTGTCGGCTTCGTATTGACCCCAACCCTCGTTAAAAACAGTATAATATACCACGCAAGGGTGGTTGTAAAGCAAATCCATAGTGCCGAATGCAGTAGATTGAAAATGCTTTCTGCGTTTCTTCGTCGCCTTGTGCTTTATGCCCCGCTTAAGCCCTATGGTGGGCAATGCGGTATCTATAAAAAAGCTGTACCTGCCGCTGTTTACAAAATCCTGAAAAACAAGCATACCCATTTTATCGCAATAATAATAGAAAATATCGGGCTCTAACTTAATATGCTTTCTAAGCATATTAAAACCGCAATCCTTCATAGTGCAGATATCGTCCAAAAATCCCTTTTCGGTGGCGGGCAGAAAAATTCCGTCGCTGAAATAGCCTTGGTCAAGCAAGCCGTGGAAGAAATAAGGATTTCCGTTAAGGCAGATATAGGATTTGCCGTTAATTTCCTTTATTTCAACGGTACGCAGGGCAAAATAGCTCTCTATTCTATCTTCCCCCGATATTAAAACAAATTCGTAAAGATGCGGGTTTTCCGGCGACCAATAAATAGGGTTTTCCACCTCTATACGCACCGTTTCACCATCGAACCTGTATTCCCTGCCCTTAAAGATAACCGTTTTTTCGGCTAAACCACCCGCAACTTTAATATCAACGCCCTTTAGGTCGGGGGTTATATACAGCTTTTCTATATAATTTTCGGGTACGATTTCCGCCCAAACGGTTTGCCAAATCCCGCTTATTTTGGTATACCACATACCGCCCCGCTTGTTGGTTTGCTTGCCGTAGGGCAATTCTATATCCATATCGTCCCTTGCAATAACCTTTATTGCGTTTTCGCCCTTTACCGCAAAATCGGTAATATCAACGTCAATAGGCAAATATCCGCCGATATTTTCGGCAACAAGGGTATTGTTAATATAAACCTTACATTCTTGGTCGCAAGCGCCTATATGCAAAAGAATACGCTTGCCTGCCAAATCCTCTGCAAGCTTAAATTTGCGCTCATAAACCAGCAGGTCGCCCTTTTTTATAGCCTGCTCTACCCCCGAAATACGGCTTTCGGGCACAAAAGGAACAAGTATATTCCCCGCAAAGGCTTTTTTGCCCTTGCGCTCTATATAAAAATCCCAAACGCCGTTAAGGCAGATATAAGAATTCCGCTTAAGCATAGGGCGCGGATATTCAGAAAATGGTATTTCGGGTATATCCCTTTCGTATTCGGTTTTAAGGCAGGCAAAGTTGGGCATAAGGTTACTCCTTGGGAAGTGTTGTTTATATTATCGCTCTTTTTTACCCTTTGGTCAAGAGGATAAAACAAAAAAGCCGTGCTTTACACGACTTTTTGTTTTGGCGGAGAAGGTTTTAATAATTAAACAAAAGGATTTTCATAAGGTTTCCCGCTATATTCTTCGTATGTTTCACTGTTGTTATAACAGCGATACATAAATCCATCATCCATAATAACATTGCATAAGTACCAATCATCATACGCAGAGCCCACAACTCTCTTAACTTTTCCTTGTCTGCTCGCAGCTGTCAGTACATCCATGTAGGTATAAACACAATCTGCGGAGTACCTGTTTCTATTACATTTGAAGAATTTCCCGTCATTGAATTGAAAGATCCATACAGCAGCGTGATCATCATATACGGTTTTGATGTCCCCGACAGTATAATTTTCAGGAAGTGCAATACTTATAAAATCCTGATTTTCATTGTAGGGAAGTTCGCTAAATCCACCATAAAATACATTATCCGTAAGGCTTTTATAAAGTACAGAATTCCCCTTCACGCCCGTCAATACATTATATCCATCAAAAACCCTATCCGATTTAACATTCAATTCAATACCGTTTGTTCCATTTGAATCAAAGGCAGATTCAATATATGAGAGAATACGCGTCGAGCAAGAGATCACTTTTCCATCGTAAGTTTCAAACACACTTCTAAAAGCGCTTCTCTGAGTGTCATGATGTGTGTTCCATTGATGAATCTTCTTGAATTTGCTGTATTTTGTTCCGTCTTCAAGAACATAGGTTACAAGCATTCCTGCTCCGGGGGCAAATGTGCCATCCGCTTCTGCAGCTTTCAAATATATAGAACCGTCTTTTTCGTAAGCATAGCAATCTATTTTGCAGGTTTCTGCCGACCAGTTAACCCACATCAAATCCCCTTCAACTCCCGAAATCACAGTGGTTTTTCCGATTGTTTCGTTAGGATTACCGCGATTAACACTTTCTACAGTCACGAAATGATATTCCCCATTGCCCATGTTTGCCATAATAGCATAGTTTGCAGTCAAAGAAGAAGCGTAGTAGTATTTCCCTTTGTCGCTTACGCCTCTGTACATGGTTACAAATTCATATTCTTTTGCGGTTGAAGGAAGTTTGCCGTAATTATAGAGTTCTTTCCAATCTTTGCTTGCATATACGTCACCATTTCCGTTAACCACATACAGATTGTTGATGTCACGCTCATTTTCTGTTCTAACATGATAGAATAAACAATCATCACCGATGCGAAGGAAGCGAGAAGAATACTCTCCAAGCCAGAAATAACCATCATATTTTGGAGTTGCTTCTTCTTCAGAAGTATCGGGCAAATCCGATGCAGCGTCGGAAATTTCAACATCAGCCGAATGGTCAATATCCTCGGAAACAAAAGAGTTTTTATCGTCAAAAGAAGCGCTTCCACTTTCAACTTTGGAGGATTTTTCGTTATCGTTTGCAAAATGCAAAATCGTCGCAGCCGAACCACCAATAACAACCGATACAGCGACAATGCCCGCAATGATTTTTATGTAAAGAGGAAAAGCGGTAATCTTAGCAAAAATCCCTGCGGTGCCTACCTTTGCGGCGATGGTGTCGGAAGCCACGGTACCTTGAGCGATTGTAAGGGTTGTATTCGTAGCGGATTCCACGGCATTTGCCACAGCGGTTTCAGCGGGAATAGGCATAACTTTCTTTGATGAATCGTCGAAAATCCATTTGAAGAAAGGAAAGAAGGGGATAACGTGAAGCTTAACATTATGCTTCTTTTCGTATTCTTCAACACCATTTTTAATGGTTTTACGACCATAATTCAAACGGCTTTTTACTGTGCCCTCGGATACGCCTTGAATATCAGCTATATCTTTTACAGACATTTCATCAAAATAGTAAAGCATAATTGCAGAACGTTGCTCTTCGGATAAGCTGTTTAAAATATCGTGAACAGCTTTTTTGAATTCTTCCTGTTCCAATGCCTCGTCAGGAATAAATTCGCCCTTTTCTTCCGGAAGTGTATCGAACACGGTGTTTCCTTCTTCGTCTTCTACTGCCAGAATGTCTTTTTTCTTGCTGAAATAACGAGTGCATTGGCTGTATGCAACCTTTTTTGCCCACGCCTTGAAAACGCCCGGATCCTTCAAGCTTTTAATGTTTTTGATGATTGCAATGTAGGTTTCTTGCGTGATGTCACAGGCAAGTTCCTCATCCTTTACAATTTGATACACAAAAAAGTAGATATCGTTATATGTAGCGGTAAAAAGGTCATTGAGAGCCGCTTTGTCTCCCTTCTGTGCAATGATGACCAATTTTGTAATTTTTTCGTTATTCATTTAGTTCTCCTTATAATCATACCCCATGCAGTACATTATACTTATTGTTATAGTCATGTCAATAAAAACTTTTTAGTCCGCCCCTTTAACGAGCAACTCTCTTGTTTTTTTCACGCTTCGGGCGGGCATTTTTGTATTTCTCTTTTTTTCAAGGAATATATAATATAAATTACAATGTTTTTTTCGTTTTTTAAACTTATATTTTCTCATAGTGCAACCATCTTGAAGTCCGTAACTCTTTTCTCTCCGCAGCTGTTACCACATGGTTCAAGCGCCTTGTTGGCAGCGAAACTGTCGAAAACTTTATTTCCGCACATTTTGTATTTTTTATTTTCGCCATTTTGATTATCTCCTTTACGTTTTTTGTGTTTCGATTTATAAGAGCAGGTGAGTTTCAATTTGGTTTTATGTTTTCGAAAAATTTTGAATTTTTTTCGTATTTTATCAATAACTCGAATACGCTAATGAATCCAATTAACTAGTATTTCAATATATCATCCCTTCTCTGCAAAAGTAAAACCTCGTTTACAAACTGCAAACGAGGTTTTGAAAATTATTTTTTCTTTTCTCTTTCGTAATGCTCTCTATACTTCCTATATATGTTTTTGTCAACGGATTCTCTGAATTCATCGAAACCATTTTTATAAGAACGATATGGCTGTTCTTTTAAAGAATAGAGGGAAATACAACCCGACTTTCCTTTTGGAGTTTCTGCAAAACTGTTGCTCTACAACAAGAAAGAAAAAATCCTTGAACCATTGAGATTCAAGGATTTTGATAAAATCCCATGTGGGATTTTATGGCGTAAATTTCAAAATATCAAGCAACAGAGGGATTGGATTTTGCGGTGCCCGTATTTTTGTTTGCCTGCGCTGGGCGCTTCGGCGCAAAAATCCGACCGCGGCAACTCCAACGGCTCGCTGCATCCGTCCCCGACGGCGCTCGCCGTTGTCCCCCTCGCGGGCGCTCGGTTTCAAATCCTGACCACAACAAAACAAAAAAGCCGTGCTTTGCACGACTTTTCTGTTTTGGCGGAGAAGGAGGGATTTGAACCCTCGCGCCAGTTGCCCGACCTACACCCTTAGCAGGGGCGCCTCTTCACCACTTGAGTACTTCTCCAAGGTGAAAATGTTGTTAAATTATTCTCTTTTACGGGGCGGATAGAGTTCGTTTCCGCCCCACACAGAGTTTGGCGGAGAGAGTGGGATTCGAACCCACGTGGGCTTGCACCCAAACGGTTTTCAAGACCGCCTCGTTATGACCGCTTCGATATCTCTCCGAATTAGTCAGCCTTATAAGAATACCACAAAACGGCTGTATTGTCAAGTATAATTAGAAAAAAACCTTTTCTGTTGAACTAATCTCTAAAAACATTTTATTATATACTGTACCAAAACAAAAAGTCGTGTAAAGCACGGCTTTTTTGTTTTGTTGTAGTTAGGATTTGAAACCGAGCGCCCGCGAGGGGGACAACGGCGAACGCTGTCGGGGACAGATGCAGTGAGGCGGCTAAGTTGCAGCGGTCGGATTTTTGCGCCGAAGCGACCAGCGAAGGCGAACAAAAATACGGGCACCGCAAAATCAAATCACGACCTTTCCCCCAAAAACGCAATCCTATACAAAAGGATTGTACTTTTAATTTCTTTGTGATATAATATGATTAGCAATATAACAACAAAGGGGTAACATATGAAAAAAATTATTTTGTTTACTGCATTCCTTTTGTCGATTTCTTGTTTGCTGTGCGGTTGCTTTCCTGACGTAATGTACATTCCTGATGAGAGCTACATAGGACAGGCGAAAAAATTTGAAAAAGATAAGTTTTCAATCCTACTTACCGATAAATTTGCAGAAGAAGAAAGTCAAAGAGGCTTTGATGCATACTTCGTGGCAGATTTTTGCGGTGTTGTAGTTATAAAGGAAGAATTTACATTAGAAGAAGGTTTGGCTGAAAAGTCATTGGAAGAATACACGATTTCGGTTATTGCCAATAACGGGCACGCTAATATAACTCCACAAACCGAGGACGGACTTTGGTTTTATGAAAGAACCACCGACAGTAGCTATGCGCGTTCATATTGCTTCAAGGGCACGGATTCATTCTGGATTGTTCAGTTTCTTTGTAGTCAGTCTGATGCACAATCCCTTAAAGACACATTTTATCTGTGGGCGCAAAGCGTGGAAGTGAAATAATCTTGTATAAAAATTATAGTTATTAGACAAAACAAAAAGGCAAGCGTTAAGCTTGCCTTTTTATAATTGATATTGATCCTAAGCTAAATTATGCTTCGATGTCGATAACAACGCCGGAACCAACGGTTCTGCCGCCTTCACGGATAGCGAAACGGAGACCCTTTTCGATAGCGATAGGAGCGATAAGTTCAACCTTCATATCAACGTTGTCGCCGGGACGGCACATTTCAACGCCTTCGGGAAGATTGATGATACCGGTAACGTCGGTAGTTCTGAAGTAGAACTGAGGTCTGTAACCGGGGAAGAAGGGCTTATGACGGCCGCCTTCCTTTTCGGTAAGAACGTAAACCTGACCAACGAACTTGGTGTGGGGGTTGATGGAGCCGGGCTTAGCAAGAACCTGACCTCTTTCGATGTCGGTCTTCTTTACGCCACGGAGAAGTGCGCCGATGTTGTCGCCTGCTTCTGCAGAGTCGAGCAACTTACGGAACATTTCGATACCGGTAACGGTGGTCTTTGCAGTATCCTTGATACCAACGATTTCTACTTCGTCGCCCATCTTGATAACGCCACGTTCTACACGACCGGTAGCAACAGTACCACGACCGGAGATGGAGAATACGTCTTCAACAGGCATAAGGAAGGGAAGGTCGTCGTTACGAGCAGGAGTAGGAATGTATTCGTCTACTGCGTTCATAAGCTCTACGATAGGAGCGTATTCTGCAGAGGACTGATCCTTGTTTTCGGAAAGGAGAGCTTCTCTTGCGGAACCCTTGATGATCGGAATTTCGTCGCCGGGGAAGTCGTATTCGGAAAGAAGGTCTCTAACTTCCATTTCTACGATTTCGAGAAGTTCTTCGTCGTCTACGAGGTCGCACTTGTTAAGGAATACAACGAGAGCGGGAACGCCTACCTGACGAGCAAGAAGGATGTGTTCACGAGTCTGCTGCATAGGACCATCGGTAGCAGCAACAACGAGGATAGCGCCGTCCATCTGAGCAGCACCGGTG
>JAFYOG010000230.1 GCA_017560285.1 Clostridia bacterium | reverse complement strand
CACGCAGAGCTTGTGGAAAAGAACGGAATTTACGCAGGCTTGCATAACCGAAAAGCGTTTTAACGGGGGTTGTTGTATAAAGAACCTTTTTGAAAAAAGGTTCTTAAACTCCAAAAACTTTTAAAAATTAAAAAGAGGCTTATTAAGCCTCTTTTTTGTTTTTTTCTTTGTTTCGGAATGTGATAAACCCATTCCCTACGCTGTAATTTTTACCATCTGGCGTAGCGTTGGAAATAGTTCATAAATTCTTGCTCGCGCGCCATACGGTCGCTGTTGTATGCGGCGATTTGGGTATCGCTTTGAATTTTTTCCATAAGCGCGTTTTGGTTGCTTATAAGATTGTTTTGCGCTAATAACGCATCGGTTTGGCGCATCGTCGCAGAAATAAGATTATCGCACTTTTGGTTCATAGCGATAAGCTCGGAGTATAACATATGCTGATTATTGATTAAAGTATCGAGCTTTTGTACGATATAATCAAGCTTATGAGATAAATCGTCCATACGTAATTCCTGACGAACCAGATAATACAATCCGTCGGCGCCCTCTAACTTGTTGGAAATTCCCAAGCGTATAAACTCGTTCATATATCCAATGGGAATAAGGTTTCGGTAGGTGCTGTCTATACCTACCTTTTCGTAGCCAAGCTTTGCCACCGCTTTGGATTCTGCAAGTTTATCGGAAATCACCTTGCGCATTGCTTTTAATGCAGCTTGTTTGTTTCGATATTTTTTATCACAATCGGCATTGATGCTTTTTACATGCTTTTCATATAAGCCTCTATCTTTGTGATATTTTTCCAATTCCTTACGGTATTGAGCCATATCTCGCTCGTATTGTTTGTTATATGCATTGTTATCTTTTTTAACGTTGGATTTTTTCTTGCGAATTATAATAAAAATGCAAGCAACGGGGATTATGCAAACTAAATCAAGACAAATTGTAAACGCTTTGGATTTCAAAGCGTCGGGATTGTTTTGACTCATTATTATTGCAACAACCGCAAACACCACGCCTATTAAAAAAGCGGCGATAATATACCCGATAATAGCACTTTTAGCGCCTGATTTTTTATCGTACTTTGCTTCTGTTCTTGTGGGTTCGACAGGTCTTTTGGGGCAAACCAGCACAGGCTCGGCTTCGGGCTTGGGAATCTCAAGTTCTTCATCAATTTCTTGTATTGCGCGGGTCATAAAATAATTGTTCTTTTCTATATCATATATGTACGATATAGCTTCTTTTAGATTCGACATAGCTGCTCCTTTGCGAAATATAACATATTGTTTTATGCTTTTGTCATATTATATAACAATTTGTTTTACTTGTCAATAAAACAAATTGTTTTGGTTATAATGGCATTATTAATTCATGTCAGGGTGAATGCAGTGGCTTATAACGCATACAACCGAATACGCGAGCTACGTGAGTTGTTGTATAAAGAACCTTTTTGAAAAAAGGTTCTTAAACTCCAAAAACTTTTAAAAATTAAAAAGAGGCTTGCTAAGCCTCTTTTTTTGTTTTTTCTTTGTTGCGGAATGGGATAAACCCATTCCCTACGCCGTGATTTTTACCATCTGTCGTAGCGTTGAAGATAGTTCATATATTCTTGCTCGCGTGCCATACGCTCGGAATTGTATGCGGCGATTTGGGTATCGCTTTGAATTTTTTCCATAAGCGCGTTTTGGTTGCTTATAAGCTTGTTTTGCTGATAAATAGCATCGTTTTGAGCCAAAATTGCATTGGTTTGTTGAATAGAAGAAGAAATCATATTATCGCACTTAAGATTCAAACCTACAAGTTCGGAATAGAGGGTGTGTTGATTATCAATAATGGTATCCATTTTTGCAACGATATCATCAAGTTTTTGGTTCATTCTATCAACTTGCAGTTCTTTTCTAACTAAATAATACAAACCGTCTGCGCCTTCAAGTTTTGTTGATATACCCAACTTGATAAATTCATGCATATATCCAATAGGCACAATATTTCTGTAGTTGGGATCTATGCCAACCTTTTCATACATATCAACAAGCAGCTTTACTGATTGAGCAAGCTTATTTGTTAATTGCATCATCATAGAATTAAGTGCATCTTGTCGCGCTTTGTATTTTTCTTCGTCATCTTTTTTAGCTGCAATATAACGTTTATCGTATTCAGTTTTATATTCTTTATATGCGACTTCGTATTTTTTATATTCTTCATCGTATTCTTTGCGAGCTTGTTCATACCGTGCGTGACCGCGTGTATATGCCTCCATATCCATTTGGTACGCCTTGCATTCTTGTTTATAATAGCGATGCCCACTTATTAACTCGAATATGGGTTTGAATATAAGACAAACTATAAAACCTATAATATAACCAAACCCAACAATAAGACCGTTGTTGCCCTCTTCTAATTTTGCCGTATTCATACCGGTAGTGATTCCAGCGACAATAACTGTCAATATAAATGCAATTACAGCACTGCCTATCATCCATGCCTTCCAACTAAAATCGTCTCTGCTGAACTGAGGCTTTGATGGCATACAATGATCTACAGGCATTGAGGGTTCTTTAGGTTCCTGTAACCCTTTAGTATCTACTTTAATTTCTTTTTCTACTCTCGGCTTACTACTTTCTGCAGCAAGCTGGAATATGGCGCGGGTCATAAAATAATTGTTCTTTTCTATATCATATATGTACGATATAGCTTCTTTTAGGTTCGACATAGCTGCTCCTTTGCGAAATATAACATATTGTTTTATGTTTGGCATATTATATAACAATTTGTTTTATCTGTCAATATAACAAATTGTTTTGGTTATATTGGCATTATTAATTTATGTCAGGGTGAATGCAGTGGCTTATAACGCATACAACCGAATACGCGAGCTACGGGGGTTATAAAAGAACCTTTTTTCAAAAAGGTTCTTAAACTCCAAAAACTTTTAAAAATTAAAAAGAGGCTTATTAAGCCTCTTTTTTTGTTTTACATATATAATTTTAACGTGTCTTCTATCCAATAATCGAACTTGGTGTTGGGGCACAAATGCTCTAACGCTTTGAATTTTTTATATGCTTCTACACCGTCGGAGGGGTCGTGCCAGATATCGGCAAAAATATAATCGAAAGCGGCAT
>JAFYOG010000229.1 GCA_017560285.1 Clostridia bacterium | reverse complement strand
CACGCAGAGCTTGTGGAAAAGAACGGAATTTACGCAGGCTTGCATAACCGAAAAGCGTTTTAACGGGGGTTGTTGTATAAAGAACCTTTTTGAAAAAAGGTTCTTAAACTCCAAAAACTTTTAAAAATTAAAAAGAGGCTTGCTAAGCCTCTTTTTTGTTTTTGGTTAAATACTTTATGAATCCAAGCGAAGAACCAGCTTGGCTGATACAATCAGCGATTTTAGCGCTTGGGCGCATTCCAAATCCAATTCTAATATCTCGTCATAGGTAAAGCATAGTTGGGATAAATCATTTTCGGGGATATTAAGTTTTCTGCACAAAATCTTTAGGTTCTTATTTGTGGTTTTAAAGGGCAGCATCGCGCCCAATTCGGGAAGGTTGGGGGTTGACCATGTTACGGTAAGCGCATAACAGTCATATTTCTCGCCTAATTCGTTCGTAATTTCAAAAATAGATGCGTTTACCGCAGGGTCGGGGATTAAAGTATCCATTCCAATGTTCTTGGTTACGTAGCCTTCCAGCATTACATCTGCGCCTGCTCTGTCGGTAAAATAAGATTGAGCCAGCGCTTCCCTGCCTATGTTTTCTATATAATCCACCAGCTCGGCATTAAATTCGCGGTCTATAATATCTAAATTCTCAGAGGAAGATGTATCTTCGGATATTTCGGGCACGGAAGATTCTTTGGAAACGTCTTCGGAAGCATCTTCGGAAGATTCCTGAGCCGCAGAGCTTTCTGACGGTTCGTAAGATACCGAATTATCTGTTTGCTTTGAGCTTTCGTCTTGTTCGTGGCGATCGCTTTGTTGAGTTTCGGTTGCGCAGGCGCACAGCAATACGGTTAGCGCAAATATAAGGGCAAGCGTTTTTTTAATTCCGTTCATAATAACCTCTTTATGTAATTGTTTTTTTAAAAAGCAACATTGACAGGCTTTACATATACAGCTTTAAGGTATCTTCTATCCAATAATCGAACTTGGTGTTGGGGCACAAATGCTCTAAGGATTTGAATTTTTTATAGGCGTCTACACCGTCGGAGGGGTCGTGCCAGATATCGGCAAAAATATAATCGAAAGCGGCATTGGGAGCTTCGTTTTTTGCATAATCGAAGGCATCGGCGCAAACTATTTGTATTTTATGGGGGTTTACAAATTGGGGCAACAGCATCTCTTTAAAAAGGGTTATAACACTTTCGTCCCGTTCTATAACCGTAACGCTTTCTACTTCGTCCTTTAAGGCGCACATAAAGGCAAAATAGCCAAGCCCCAAGCCATAGGTGGCAACCCTGCCTGCCGCCTTTTTTATGGGGGCGCGCTGGGTTACAAGCTCGTTGGGCATTAACGTCATCCATTCCCTGCCATTTTGCAAAACCGAAAGGAAGCGGAACGTGGTATCGAAAAAGCCGATTTGGGGTATAACTCTGCCGTCGGGCAGGCACAGCGGGTCGTTACATACAAAGGCGGAATAGGGGGGCAAAATATCCTCTTTAAGCTCCCATTCCCCTGCGGTTTTGCCGTTGTTAATGCTAACCGCCTTGTAATACAGGTCGTTTATAAAATCGGCTTCGTCAAGGTGGTGCAGCATATAGGGGGCGTAGCTTTCCCAAAGGGTGCGGTCCTGCTCTATTTGGGTATCGAACCCCAAAGCGGCGCAAAACAGCAAAGAAAAAGCATCGTAAACCGAAAGCCCAAAGCTTTTTGTTAGCTCGTTAACCATTTCCTCGGTTACAAAATCGGGCTGTGTGTTAAGTAATATAGATAGCCTTTCGAATATTCGGCTGTTGTTTATTTTAATTTCTTCAAGTGTCATAATATCACTTTCCTTACGGTGTTATTATAAATCAATCCCGTAATTAATGCAATACAAAAAAACAGGTTGTCCGAAAAAACGCTTTCCAAGTTACTTATATACGAACGTATACGTTAGCGACACACGAAAGGAGTTTATTTATGAAACTGAAAATATTTGCAGCATTACTGACGGCATTGGCCATTTCCCTATCCTTTACGGCTTGGGCAACGGCGGCAAATCAAGCCACCGAAGACGAAATCACCGCCGATATCACCGACGCCCCCGACGTAAGCGAGGATATATCGGCAAGCGGCGGCTTTACAAACCTGCCTGACTTTGATATTATATTTATCGACGACGTAAACGGCGATTATCAGGACGGGTATAAAACGATGAAGAGCTTTGCGGATATATCCACATATTTAGAGAAGGAATTATATTATCCCGATTTTGATACCCTGCCCATAGGCGGCTTGCTGAGCGTGCTTTATAATCAAAGATATTACGTTGCCCACGGCGACAAAACCCAAAGCGGCAGCTTTAACAATCTGCAATTTAATTATATGAACGACGTTTTGGAGCATTTTTGGATAGATATTGACTATATAGACAGCTACTACGAGCCTATGCCCGAAGATAGCTTCTATAACGCTCACGGCGGTG
This sequence comes from Clostridia bacterium, assembly GCA_017560285.1. Taxonomy (GTDB): domain Bacteria; phylum Bacillota; class Clostridia; order Oscillospirales; family CAG-382; genus Coliplasma. The sequence continues at coordinate 3,721 of JAFYOG010000229.1, read as the reverse complement.
AATTCCTTATTCGCAAAAATATCTATTCCGCAAGCGCAAACAACGCGTATCTGGTAAAGGGCAGTATAGAAGGAAACACCTACTCCTTTACCGCCTGCAGTGCAGAAACCGCAAAGCTTATAATCGACAGTCTGAAGAAACAGTAATTAATAAGGGCGCAGCGTATGTTGAAAAAATTATCCGAACGGGCGTGTGAAAATTCAATAAAAGCTATTGCCTGCGGGGATAACGAAGCCTTATCGGTTATTTACGATAAAATGCACAGGGCAATACTTTCGGTGGCTTGGTCGGTGGTAAAAAACACCCACGACGCCGAAGACGTGCTGCAAAATACGCTGTGCGAAATACTGCGCTGCGCCAAAAGCTACGGCGGCGGAAATGCACACGCCTGGATACTTTCTATCGCCAGAAATCAAGCCTATAACCTTATACGGAAAAACCAAAAGGAAGCCCCTGCCGAGGTTTTATCCGCCGTTTCCGCGGATACCGACGCGGAAGCGCGGTATATCTATTTGGAAGCGTTAAGCACCCTTTCGGATAAAGAACGGGAGGTTATCGTATTAAAGGTATACTGCAAATGCAAGCACAAGGAAATCGCAGAGATTTTGGATATAACCGCCGCCGCATCGGAAAAGCTCTATCAACGCGGCGTAGGCAAGCTTAAAAAATATTACGATTAGGAGGACGAATTGAAAAGCATTAAACGCGGAATAAAAAAAGATTTTGATAAAATTCCCTGCAAACCGAAAAACGATTTTTTATCTGCCGCCGGCGTAACCGATAAAGCCTCCCGTAAAAGCAGTTTGGGCGTATGGAAAATTATACCTGCCGTTGCCCTGTGCGTATTGTTCCTGACCGCAGGAGCAACCTTGGCGTTCGCTTTGGATAACACGGCACTGGGAACGCAAATTAAAGGCTTTCTCGGCATAGAAGCGGCACCCGTGGTAAGCGACAGCTGTTCCAAAGAGCAAAACATTTGCTTTATCGACGACGTATACCATAAAGACGGCGGATACGTATCAGAGATATCCGATATCGCCAAAATTATCGGAACGGATTTTTATTACCCTGCCGAGCTTGATTCCTGCGACGGGCTTTCGGTGATTTATAACATCCGTTATTACGTGCGACCGTCGGATTTGGAAACGCAAATTGAATTTAACAATCTGCAGTTTACAAAAGTTTACGATTCGGACAAAAAATTCTGGGTGGATTTTCATTACAAACAGCCTATAGAAAATGTACCCGACGATGTTATTTATACCGCGTGGGGAACGGATTTCGTTATAAGACGAAATATATACGGCAAAGACGAGAACCTTTATTTGACAAAGGGCGTTATCGGCGATAACACCTATACGTTTTTGGCAGAAAGCGTAGAAAACGCAAAGCAAATTATCGACAGCTTTACAATAACCGACAGCCAAACCTTACGAGCCGAAACCGTCTCGTAAGGTTTTTTTGCTTTTTATAACAAATTCAACACAAATATGTGTTATAATAAGCAAAAGGCGGTGATAGAATGGCAAAGATTTTAATAGCAGAGGACGAACGTCCCATACGGAATTTAATAATGCGCAATTTAGAGCTTGTGGGCCACACCTGCGTTGGCGCGGGGGACGGTCTTACTGCCGCGCGGATAATAGAATCCGAAAGCTTTGACCTTATGATTTTTGATATTATGCTGCCCGAAATGTCGGGGTTCGAGCTTATAGAGCTTTCGGGGAACACCCCGGTTATATTCGTTACCGCAAAGGAACGGTTAAGCGACAGATTAAAGGGGTTAAGCCTTGGGGCAGACGATTATATTGTAAAGCCCTTCGAGATACAAGAGCTTTTGCTGCGGGTAAAGGCGGTTTTGCGCCGCACCAAGCGCGAAGACCAAAAGCTTGCCTTTGACGATATTTTAATAGATTTTTCGGCAAGAAAGGTTTACCGCAACGAGGAAGAGGTTATACTTACCCCCAAGGAATACGGGCTGTTGGAAACCTTGGTTACCAACCGAAACATAGCATTATCCCGCGATAAGCTTTTGATGCTGGTTTGGGGTTACGATTACGAGGGCGATTCCCGCACTATCGACGTACACATAAGGCAAATTCGCGCCAAGCTTGGGCTGAAGGACCGTTTAAAAACACTTTATAAAACCGGATACAGGTTCGAGCTATGAGATTAAAATTCCGCGAAAAGATTTATATTGTAACCTTAGCGCTGTTTTTGTTGTTTTTTAACAGCGGTATTTTCGCGTTGGCTTTTTACAGCTATAAAACCAATATGGACAGCGCCGAGGATATTGCAACACAGGAATATTCGGTTATTGCCGAGGCGTTTTATAAGGATTGCGAATTTCTTAACCACAGCTCCCAGCATTTGCGGTTAATGCAAACCTACGGCAGCTTTTACAGCGAAAGAGGGGTTTATTTATCATTTACCGAGGGCGAAAAGGATTGCTTTAACAACCTGCCCCAAGGGATTTTTGTGCCAAACGGCGAAAAAGCATCTACCCAAAAGGCTAACGGGGCGCGGTATTTGGTAATTGCACAACCCATAAACGACGGTATGTACGTTTTGACCTATGCCAAGGACGTAAGCTATTTGGATAAAGACTTTTTTAACATCTGCGTCGTTTTCGTTTCGGCATCGGTGGGGGCATCGGCGGTTTTGGCGGTTTGCTTGTATTTGGCGCTTAGAAAGCTATCTAAGCCCTTGGAAAAGCTTAGAACCGCCACCGAAAATATTGCCGACGGCAATTTTAATGCCCGCGCAGAGGAAGACGGCAACGACGAATTTTCGCTTTTGGCGGCAGATTTTAACCGTATGGCAGAGCATATAGAGCAGCAGTTAAAAAGCTTAGAGCAGGAAAACAAAACCAAGCAAAGAATGCTTGATAACCTTGCCCACGAAATGCGAACCCCCTTAACCTCTATACGGGGCTATGCGGAATATTTGCTTAACGCCAATATAGAAGAGGAAGAAAAGGCGGAATCCTTGGAATTTATTATTTCGGAATCCGAACGGTTAAAAACCATTAGCGAACGGCTTTTGGACGAGGCTTTTATACGGGAAAACAAGATTTATATAACCCAAAACGATATGGGCGAAATGATATTCGGCGCGGTAAAGAAGCTTTCGGTTTCTGCGGCGCAGGCGGGTGTAAAGCTTTGCGCCGATGCAAAAGCCAACCTAATGCTAAGCTGCGATAAAGCATTAACCGAGCTTTTAATATGCAACCTTGCCCAAAACGCCATAAAGGCTTGCAGGGGCGGCGGGGTTGTGGTTATCGGTTGCGAAATAATTAACCAATCGGTGGCGGTTTCGGTTACCGATAACGGGGTGGGTATGACAAGCGAACAGCTTTTGCATATAACCGAGCCCTTTTACCGCACAGATAAATCCCGTTCCCGCAATGAGGGCGGAACGGGGCTTGGGCTTTCGCTTTGCAAGCGGATTGCCGATGCCCACGGGGCAAAATTAGAATTTTATTCCGACTTTGGAAAGGGTACCAAGGCGGTTGTAACATTTACAATTTCATAACATAACCCAAATAAAACCAGAATAAGGAGTGATTACAATGAAGGCACAGAAAGGAGGAGAGTTTATGAAAAGCAGAACTCTTATTATGATTACCGCTACAATAATCACCTGTGCCGCAATCGTTCTGACATCGGGTTTATCTTTGCTTCACGGTTGGGCGTTTGAAAGCACCCCCGACGAAGCGCCT